>JAYWAX010000048.1:0-7159 GCA_043782125.1 Acetobacteraceae bacterium
TGCTGGAATTCGAACCGCTCGACGTGACCGGCGGCGCCGAAACCCAGTTGGAACATCTGGCCGCCGACGGCACCGGCAAAGTGTCGAACGCAAAGGGCATCGAAGCGGCGAAACAAGCCTTCCTCAAGGCCTGCGATCGCGGCGAGTCAAACAAAGCCGACCATCTGTTCCTGTGGATGTGGGACAACATGCCGCGCATGGAAGCCTTCGACCTGCTGCTGAGCGTGGCCATTCCGAAGAACGCGCTGGACGATCACTATTTCATCTTCCCGTCCTTCACGTGGCGCGCCATGGAACATGTCCTTGGCACCGACGATCTGAAAACACTGATGCGCCCGTCGGTCCGTTACACTGCCCGCTTCCCCGCCCCACGGGCGATGCCGAACGTTGACGCGCTGATCGAAAAGCACGAACTCCTGTCGCGCGTCATGCGCCAGCGTAGCGGCGACGATGAAACCGCGAAAATCGGGGTACTGGGCGAAGGCATCGGTGGTTGCGCCGAATACGACGAAATCCCCACGATGATCGCCGAAGCCCTTGCGGGCGGCCTGTCGCTGGAAGGCGCGGGCGAGGCCCTGTCGATCGGCGCCGCCGGCCTGTTCCTGCGCTCGCTGACCGGCAACCCGATGGACGTGCATCTGCACACCAGCGCCAATCTGCGCCGCTACCTCCTGCGTCTCGACGGTCTCAGCCCGCGTAACAAGCTGATGATCCTGCTGACATGGCAGGTCGGACCGGAAGTGAAATCCACCCAGTACCGGATGGAAGCCACGAAGCAGCCGGATATGGACGCCGTCGCGCTCCTCCCGCATCGCTCGCAGGAAGACCTCCTGGATGCGATCCAGGCGAGTATTTACAGCCAGCCGCCGACCGACTGGTCCACCGTCACGAACCTTGGCCGCATGCGCGCGGTGCCTGAGGTGAAGGATACCGTGAACCTCGCCCAACAATATGTGAATCTCGGCTACAACGACGAAGCGCTGATGAAGCGTTTGGGCCTGATCGTCTGCCACGACAGTTTCACCGAAATGCATGCCTTCAAGCACCATCAGGCGATCGTCGAGGAATTCTACGCGACGCGCGCGCCCTGGCGCTGGATGCATCTGGTCTCCGGAGCCCAGGCGGCGGCGATCTCGTTCGGAAAGAACATGGAAGTTTACGAGGGTGCGCTGGAATTGCTCCACGCCGCCTGAAAAAAGATGGGGAGGCCTCCTCGGCCTCCCCATTTCACCGCTAACGTCGTGTCACAGCCCAGAGCCTCTCTGGGCTGTGTCTCGTTTCAGGCGCCGCCACCGCGCCGGCGAATGAAGTCCAGCGTCGCGTCCGCTGCCAGATCGGCATGCGTGGCCGCGACATGATATGAATTTCCCGCCAGCACCAGCAACTCTGAGTCCGGGATGTGCTGTTGCCAGGCGCGCGTTACCTCTACCGAGCCCAACCCGCTTTCCTCCGTCGTGATCACCAGTGTTGGACAGGCGATCTTCGGCAAATCGACGCGGATATCGGCGACGGCGATCGTCGGCATGAACCCGAGCTGCGTGGAAACAGCGGTGCGGCCCATGTATTTGCACCACCATTCATGACCTGCGGGCGGGAACGCGCCGCCAAGGCGGCTGGCCATGTTCCGGCGCGCCCAATACTCGACGCCGTGTTCTTCGAAGTCGCGCAGCAGACCAGGGAGGCTCGCCGCCGCTTCCGGCCGGGTCGGCGGCGGGGTCCCAACGACGGTCAGCGTCTTCACCCGGCCCGGGCGGCGCGCAGCGAAACCGCGGGCGATCGTCCCGCCGATCTTGGCGCCGACCAGATGGAACCGGTCGATTTCCAGACGATCCATGACCGCGCAAAAATCCTCGGTCAGTTCGTCCAGTGTCCATTTATGATCGCGCGGCATCGGCGACGATTGCCCGAACCCGCGCATATCCGGCCGCACCACCCGGAATTGCCGCGCCAGCTTCGGCACCCAGGCATACCAGGCGAGCCCGCTCTCGGCATTGCCATGCAGCATCAAAATAGCTTCGGGCGAGGTCCACGGGTCGGTGAAATCGTCCACCTGGTAGTACATTTCCAAATCGGGCGAGCAACGGAAACCGGGCATGACCCAAGCCTTTCTGTGAAGAATATCAGACCAATGCGCCGGCCGGCACGCGCCCGGACCGTTCGCGGTAAATTCGTTCATAGATATTCGCGCGCTCCAGAATTTCCGGCGCGATCGGCCGGTCATTCTCGATCCGTAGCCACAACCGCAGAAGATGCCGGACATGGGCGGGTGAATCGCGATAAGACTCCCGCGCGTGCAGCATCTGAAAATTGTGCCACAGCATCATGTCGCCGGGTTCCAGCATGAACTGGGCGCCGACGTCGTCGCGCACCGCCAGCATGTCGAAATAATCCAGTGCTTCCACCAGCTTTGCCGGCAGGTCCTCGCCGCGTAGTGTGGCGGCGCGCTCGATGAACTGGCGCGAATAGCCGCAACTCACGATCCCGTCGATGCGGCAGAACACGGGAATTTTGAAATCCGTGACCGGGTTGGTGGAAAACCGCGCTTCGGCGATCGCGTAATAATATCCCTCGTACAACGGCGCGAGTAAATCCGGCCGCGTCGCAAGAATTTCGTTGTGAATCGCCAGACTGCTGACAATCCGGCTCAGCCCGCCGCTTTCCGCGCGTTGCAGGCACATCAGCCCGACGACACGGTAGGAATCGGTGTGCGGCGTCAGTTCCTCGTTGCTGCGATAACCGCGCGCCACGGGATCGTCCTTCACGTGCATGACATGGCCCAGACGGTCGCCAAGCGAGCTTTGGACCGCGGCCTCGCCCAAATGGGTGCCAATCCCCCAGTAAATGCGTTCCATGTCGTCTTCGGTGTGCGTGTCCCGGGTCAGGCCGGACAGCAGCACCACGCCGCGGCCATGACGGATCGTTTCCTCCAACCAGGCGGTCAGGGCGTCGATCTCCGGGTGGCGGAAATCGGCGCGGGTGACATCGCGCGGCGGCAAATGCCGTGTGTTCGTCAACAGGATATCCAGCGCCTCGAGCTGCGCCGCGGTCAGACAATGCGTCAGTCCGGCTTTTCCGCCGATGGCGCGATTGGTCCAGGCGTTCGGCGTCGAGATCGTTTCCTGGCCGGCGAGCATGGCGGTTTCTCCTCGTTCGAGTTCCCGGACGGTCCCACAATGTCCGGGCGCAGCCGCCCAATTCAAGCCTTAATCGCGCCCAACCGCAAATCGGCCGCCGCGCATGCCTCATCGAACGGACCGTTGCAATCGTTGCCGAAACCGTCGCGACACCGGCTGCCCCGGGGTTGATCCCGTCGCGGCCTTGGCACAACGTCCGGGGCGCAGACCAGGAGTGGCCCCATGACCGAACATTACGACCTTCTTATTCGCAACGGGACCTGCGTCCTGCCCTGGGGCCAGGAAATCGCCGATGTCGGCACACGCGGCGGACGGATCGTGGCACTCGGCGTCTCGGCGTCGGCCACCGCCACCACGACGATCGACGCCAAGGGCCTGCATGTCCTGCCCGGCCTGATTGATCCGCACGTGCATTTCCGCGATCCCGGCGATGCAACGGTCGAATCGATCCCGATGGGGTCCAAGGGCGCGGTTCTCGGCGGGCTGGCGGCGGTGTTCGACATGCCGAACACCAGCCCCTCTGTCGTCGATGCCAAAATGGTCGGCTGGAAGCAGTCCTATGTCGAGAAAAATTCCTGGTGCGACATGGGGATTTATATCGGCGGCACGAAGACAAATATTCCCGAATTGAGCGGCCTGGAGCTCGACCGTGGCGTCTGCGGCATTAAGATTTTCGCGGGCTCGTCCACCGGCGATTTGATGGTGGAAGACGACGAGAACCTGGAGAAAGTCATGCGTTCGGGACGCCGCCGGATCGCTTATCACAGCGAAGACGAATATCGCCTGCAAGCCCGCAAATCCCGCTTCAAATCCGGCGATCCCTATGCCTCCCACATGGAATGGCGCGACGAAGAATGCGCCTGCCTGGGCACACGCCGCCTGATGAGTCTCGCGCGGAAAACGGGGCGGCAGGCGCATATTCTGCATGTGTCCACGGCACAGGAGTTGGAATATCTGAAGGATTACCGGGACATCTGCACGTGCGAGGTACTGGTCAATCACCTGACCCAGGTCGCACCGGATTGTTACGAACGGTTGAAGGGCTACGCGGTCATGAACCCGCCGATCCGCGGCGTGCGGCATATGGAGGCGGCGTGGAAAGCGGTGAACGATGGCCTGGTGGACACAATCGGGTCCGACCATGCGCCGCACTCGAAAGAGAAGAAGGAACTGCCGTGGCCGGATTGCGCCTCGGGGCTGACCGGGGTGCAGACGATGGTGCCGATCATGCTGAACCATGTGAACGCGGGCCGGTTGTCGTTGAACCGCATGGTCGATCTGATGTGCGCGGGTCCGGCGCGGGTTTATGGCGCAGTGGGCAAGGGGCGGCTCGCGGCGGGCTACGACGCCGACTTTACCATCGTGGACATGAAGCACCGCCGCACCATCGAGAATTCCTGGATCGTGTCCCCGTGTGACTGGACGCCGTTCGAGGGCATGGCGATCGAAGGCTGGCCGGTCGCGACGATCGTGCGCGGGAATGTCGTCATGCGGGACGATACGGTGCTTGGGGAACCCCAGGGAAAGCTGGTGAAGTTCGTGGGGTAGTTGGGCGCCTGGCGCCGGTCGTTATGGCACGGCTCCACCGCGTCATCGGGTGAAGCACGAGCCACCGCCGCATGTGCCGCCGAACAGCCGGATGCGCCAGTCCCGACCGACCTGCCGAGCCGAACCACGCCGGGAAGCAGCGACCGCCTTGGTTCAGGCGTTCGCCCTGCTGGGGGCTGGCGCCACCATGCCTGTCCGTTGGACGATCCGCAGATGATTGCCCGAGATTTACCCGCCGTCGCCGCGGGCGCCGTCCTGTTGACCTGGCCCGCGCTGGCGAATCTGTATCCGTTGCTGTTCGTCGATACCGGGGCCTTCCTGGATCAGGCGTTGCGGCCTTTCATGCTGTGGGACAAGCCTTGGGTTTACGGACCCGCGCTGGTGGCGGTGTCCATGCAATGGAGCCTGTGGCCGGGCGCGCTGGTCCAGGGCTGGCTGCTGTCCTGGGTGCTTTGGCGCGTGGCGGGCGTGTTCCGGGCTCCGGCACCGGTCGCGCACCTCGCGGTGTGTCTGGCCCTGGCGCTCGGGTCCGCCGCGCCCTGGTTCGCGGCGCTTCTGATGCCGGATATTTTCGCGCCGTTGACGGTTCTGACGTTGTTTCTGTTGGCGTTTTCGACACAGCGGCGGCGCTGGCCGGTGGTGGCTCTGGCGGCGTTCGCCATCGCCGCGCACCTGGCGCATCTTGTCGTCGCCTTTGCCTGCGTCGCGGTTATTGTTGTGTTGAAGCCCCGGGCGGCGGCGCGAACGGCGCTGCCACTGGCGTTGGCGATCGGTGTGCTGCTGACCACGAACCTCATCGGCCACGGGCGCTTCGGCCTGTCGCCCTTCGGGTCCGTCTTCGCCTTGGCCCGCCTGACCGCCGACGGACCGGCCAGCACATACCTGGCAGATGTCTGTCCGGACCCGAGCCTGACGATGTGCGCCTGGGTTGGCCGCCTGCCGGTAGACGCGGATGTTTTCCTTTGGAGCCCGGATGGCCCGGTCTGGAGCCATCCTGGCGGCCCGATCGCGCTCGCCCCCGAAGCCGCCCGCATCGTCGTCGCCACCATTCGCGCCCATCCCGGGGCTGTCGTCCGCGATGCCGTCCGCAACACCGTCACCCAGTTTTTCGATGTCCGTTTGGGCATCACCCTGACCGGGCGGTTTCTCGACGATGCGATCGGCCCGCGGTTGCGCGCCTGGTACCCGGCGGCGGAATTGTCCCGCTTCGGGGCCAGCCATCAGCGCGACGGGACGTTGTTCGGTTTGAATGCGCGATGGCAGGGCGCGCATGTTGTCTTGCTTGCGATCGGCGCGCTCGCGACGTTGGTGCTGGGGTGGCGATCCTGGCGGCGCGACCGCGTGTTGTTCGCGCTGATCGCATCGATCGCCGTGGGCCTGGCCGCCAATGCCTTCGCGACGGGCGCGTTGTCGGGGCCGGCGGACCGGTATCAGACCCGAATCGCATGGCTGGTCTTGCTGCCACCCTTGCTGGCGGCGTCCTGGAAGACGTGGCATCGTTTTCCGATCCGCCGGGCCGGCGAAGAACGGAACCGATGACATAAAAATGGGAGGCAACAAGATGCGCCGTAGAACCATCCTCGCGGGCGCCGCCCTGTCCGCCGCGGGCCTGAGCCGTACTGGACTCGCACGCGTACCGGCGAACATTTTGCGGTTCGTGCCGTATGTCAACCTGACCAGTTTGGATCCCGTCTGGACCGTGACCGGCGCGACGCTTGCCTATGGGTACATGGTTTACGACATGCTCTACGGCATCGACGATACGTTCGAGCCGCGGCCGCAGATGTGCGCGGGCCATGAGGTTTCGGACAACGGTCTGACCTGGACATTTACGCTGCGCGATGGGTTGCTGTTTCACGACAATGAGAAAGTCCGGGCGTCGGATTGCGTGCCGTCGATCGCGCGTTGGGCGTCGCGCGATCCCTTCGGCCAGCAACTGGCTGCGGCAACCGCAGAGATGACGGTTCTCGACGACAAACGCTTTCAGATACGCCTGAAAAAACCGTTCCCGCAGTTGCTGTTCGCACTTGGCGGGCGCGCCTGCTTCATGATGCCGGAACGGGTGGCGAAGACCCCTTCCACCGAACAATTGAAGGAACCGATTGGCTCAGGCCCATTCCGCTTTCTCCCCAAAGAATGGGTATCCGGCGCCAGCGCCGCCTGGGCAAAATTCGAGAAATACGCACCAAGACAGGAAAAACCAGTGAACCTGTCCGGAGGAAAAATCGCCAATTTCGAACGGATCGAATGGGTCGTGCAGCCCGATCAGGCGACCGGCGCGGCGGCCTTGCGGACGGGAGAGGTGGACTGGTTGGAAATGCCGCTGATCGACCTGCTGCCGGCGTTCAAGGCGGCCGGTGGGATTACGACGGAAGCGCTGAACCCCTGGGGCCAGATGTGCGTTCTGGTGTTCAATCATTTGTATCCGCCCTTCGACAATCCGAAACTGCGCCGCGCGCTGCTGCCCGCCATCGATC
>JAYWAX010000049.1:0-2579 GCA_043782125.1 Acetobacteraceae bacterium
GCCGACACACGGCTCGACCCGGCATGGCGGGACGACGCGAACGCCCACATGCGCGACGCACCAGATAAAGCGGGGTATTTCGCCTTCGCCCTGGACAGCGCCGACCCAAAAGCGCGACGCCTGGAACGCATGGTCGCCTGGCGTTGCCGGGTGCTGGCGCTGCCATACGGAGACCAGGGGTTGCTCATACATAAGGACACGCTGGCGCGCGTGGGGGGAATACGGCCGCTGCCGCTGATGGAGGACGTCGATCTGATCCGCCGTCTCGGCCGCCGCAGCCTGCGGCCATTGTCCGCGCAGGCCGTGACCTCCGCCGCGAAATGGGAGAGCCAGGGCTGGTACCGGCGCTCCGCGCGCAATTTGATATGCCTCTCGCTCTGGCATCTTGGCCTGCCGCCGGCGCGGATCGCGCGGCTCTACGGATGAAGGACACCGTGGTTGTTTTCGCGCGGGCACCCAGGCTGGGGACGGTCAAGCGGCGGCTGGCGAAGGATATCGGAGACCGTGCGGCGCTGCGATTTCACCGCGGCACGCTGATCGCCCTACTGCGCGGCCTGCTGCGGGACCGGCGCTTCCGGACCGTGCTGGCGCTGACCCCCGACGGCGCACGAGACCGCCTGCCCATGCGTGTCCCTCGCATCCCGCAGGGACGCGGCGATATCGGCCGGCGCATGGACATCGCCTGCCGCCGTTTCCCGCGGGCCAACGTCGCGATCGTCGGCTGCGACATCCCCGACGCCAAAGCCTCGGACATGCGCGCCGCGTTCCGCGCGCTCGGAACTCACGCCGCGGTATTCGGTCCGGCGGAGGACGGCGGATTTTGGCTTGTCGGAATGGGTCCAAGGCGCCCCTCGCAACCATTTGTAAAGGCGCGCTGGTCTACAGAACACGCGCTGGCCGATACCTCGCGAAACTTCCGGGGGCGGCGCGTCGCGCGCTTGCGGAGTCTGCGCGACGTCGATACCGCTTGCGACCTGCCGATCCATCCGCGACGATCAGTACTGAAGCCGGAGGACACGATTCCATGAGCTGGCCGACACAACAGGGCATCTGGCGCGGTGGCGACATCATGCTGCGATCCCATGCCATCCTGCCGGACACACTGCTGTCCTGGAAGGCGCACGGCACGCTGTCCCCCGCCAAGGACAACGTCATTATCTATCCCACCAGCTATGGCGCGCGGCACCCGGACCTCGAATGGTTGATCGGCCCCGATGGCGTGCTGGACCCAACGACGCATTTCATCGTCATCGTCGATCAGTTCGGCAACGGGCTGTCGTCCTCGCCGTCCAACACGCCGGACTATCCGTCGCTGGTGACGGTGCGCGACAACGTCGAAACACAGCGCCGCGCATTGTCGGAATTGTTCGGGATTTATCGCGTCGCCTGCGTCTATGGCTGGTCCATGGGGGCGTTGCAGGCCTATCACTGGGCTGCCCTCTACCCGGACGCGGTAGAACGGATCGTCGTTAACTGCGGCGTGTCGCGCACCTCGGTGCATAATCAGGTGTTTCTGCGCTCGCTGATGGCGACGCTGGAAGCCGCGCCGCAACACATCGGCAACGGCCGTTTCTCCTCCGAACCCCGCGCCGCCAAACGCGCCTTCGGCCGCATCTATGCCGCCTGGGCACTCAGCCAGGATTTCTACCGCGCCAACCTGCATCTTTCCTGGAGTTCGCGGCCAAATCTCGGATCGCCCGACCTTGAGACATTTCTACGCACCGACTGGGAGGACCGCTTCGATGCCGCCCCGGCCGCCAATCTGTACGCGCAATTGGCGACCTGGGATGCGGCGGATATCGCGGCGAACGAGCTGTACGATGGCGACCTGGAAAAAGCCCTGCGCGCCATTCGCGCCAAAGTGCTGCTGATGCCGGGCGCGACCGACCTTTATTTCCGTGTGGCCGACAACCAGGCGGAATTGCCGTTCCTGGCGAATGCCGCGTTGCGGACGATCCCAAGCATCTGGGGCCACCGCGCCGGCAACCCGGTCCTGAACCCCGAGGACTCCGGCTTCATCAAAACAGCCGTGCGAGACTGGCTCGCGCGATAACCAAGGCGTCCGCGATGCTGGCTCGCGCGATACCAATCGAAAGGACGGAACGATGGCCATCTCGATCGCGCGCAGCAATCCCGACACCGTGCGCCAGCCGACCGGTTATACCCACGCGATCGAAATTCGCGGCGCGGAACGGCGCCTGGTGATTTCCGGCCAGGTCGGCATGGGGTTGGACGGCACCGTGCCGGAAACCGGCGGCGGGCAGATCGACCAGGCGCTGTCCAATCTCCGGGCGGTGCTGGAAGCGAATGCCATGACCGTCGCGAACCTGGTCAAAACCACGGTGTTTCTGACCGACCGTTCGCTTCTGGGGGCTTACCGCGCCGCGCGCTCCGCCGTGCTCGGGGACCACGCCCCGGCGTCCACGCTGCTGTTCGTCGCGGGCCTCGCCGACCCTCGTTTCGTCGTGGAAATCGAGGCGGAGGCCGTCGCGTAATCGCTGCCCGGCCAAGGTTCCGGGACCAAGAGGATTTTGCTGGCCTTTAACGGGGTGCGATTCAAGGGTGTGGGGAACGACACC
>JAYWAX010000050.1:0-7154 GCA_043782125.1 Acetobacteraceae bacterium
CGCCGGAGCACATCGCGACGCTGACCGCCTTGATCGGGGTCATCAACCTGTGGAACCGCATCGCGGTGGGGTTGAACTGGCCGCTGCCGGCCGGGGGAGGGAGCGCGGCCAGGGACACAGCCAGGGGCGCCGCATGACGGAGGTTCTCCGCCACGCGGAAACGGACGCGGACATCGTTTCCTGTTTCCCGGTCATGCGGCTGTTGCGGCCGCATCTCGCCGATGCTGCGGAGTTTCAGGCGCGGGTCCGCCGCCAGGCCGCGGCGGGGTATCGCATTCTGGCCGCCTGGCGCGGGGCCGAGGCCGTCGGTCTGGCGGGGTACCGGCCGCACGAGAACCTGATCCGGGGACCGTTCCGCTATGTCGACGACCTTGTTGTCCGCGACGATTTGCGCGGTTCGGGGTTGGGCGCGCGCCTGTTGACCGCGGTGGCGGAGGACGCGCAAGCCAATGGCTTCCCGTACCTCGTGCTCGACACCGATCTCGCCAATATTCTGGGGCAGAGATTTTATTTCCGCTTCGGTATGCTGCCAGCCGCGCTGCGCTTCGCCATGCCGTTGACCGGCGTCTGAGCGCCCCGTCGTCGTGCCTCGCCTTCGCGTCACGCCTTGAAAGGTTCCACCATGACGTCGATCCTCCACCTTCAATGCAGCCCGCGCGGCGCCGCGGCCTTCAGCAGCCGCATGGCGGCCGAGGTCGTCGCGCGCCTGCGCTGCCATTCTCCGGAGGCCGAAATTCGCTTCCGCGATCTGGCCGCGAGCCCGCCGCCTTTCGTCGACGCCCCCTTCAGCGCCGCCATCCTCGGCCCGCCCGGCGAGGTTCCGCCCGCCTTGGAAATCTCGGAAACCTTGATCCGGGAACTGGAGGACGCGAGCGTCCTGGTCATCGCCACCCCCATGCATAATTACGGCGTCCCCGCCGTGCTGAAGGCCTGGGTCGATCAGATCGTGCGCATCCATCGCAGTTTCGCCAGCACGCCGGGCGGCAAGGTGGGCCGTTTGACGGACCGTCCGGTTTGGCTGGTCGTGGCCTCCGGTGGCTGGTTTACCGGACCCAGCCCATCCGGGGCGCCGCCGCAGCCGGACTTTCTGGTGCCTTATCTGCGCGCGGTGCTGAGCACGATCGGTATTCGCGACATGCACGTGCTGACGCTGGAAGGCGTGACCCGCGGCGCAGATATCGCCAGCGCCGCCATCACCCGCGCGTGCGCCGAACTGGACCGGGTGCTGCCGCCCGTGAATTGAACCTGTTGGGTCCACCGCCGCGAGACTGCTATCGTCCAGACAGAAATGGCGTTTCCGAGAGGTTCGATCATGCGTTGGCCGGCGCTTCGCGCATGTCTGTTTCCGCTGCTGCTCCTGTTGGCGTGGCGCCTGCCCGCCGATGCGGCGCTGCCCGCCTGTGCGTTCGCCATCGCCGGTCCCTGGTCTGGCAAGGTCTGGGACGCGGGCCTGCTCAAGGAACTGCGGACCATGTTCTCGGTTGCCGCGGGCGAACTCACCGGCACCTATCAGGTCGAGGACGACAGCGGCGGCTATGACGGCACGCTGACGGATTTCGTCCCGTCCGGCCCGTGCGCGGGCACGTTCCGCTGGTCCGACCGGCATGGCGAGGGTGTGGTCTGGGTCGATTTCCGCCCGGACCGCGACCGGTTCGATGGCGCGTGGGGCACCGATGCGCCATTGCCTGGCTACATCTTCAATGGCCGGCGCGCCCGCCCCATCCCGCTCAGTTGATCCAGGACAGTCGTTTCCAGGGAGATTGAGCAGAGGCACCGGTCGTGCGAGGCTCCGGCAACAGGCGGTCAGGCCCGCCCATGAATCTCTGGAAGGACGCCGCCCGTGATCGTATTCCCTCCCGTTATTCGATGGGCCGCCCGGTTTTTCGCTTGGTTTTTCGCCCGGTTTTTCGCCGGGCTTTTCGCCCGTGGGCAATCGCGGCGGATCGCGATGGCGGGGGTTGCCGCCGCGCTGACGCTCGCCGCGCCCGCCGCCGCGCAGAAGCAGGGCGGTATCCTGCGGATCGCGCATCGGGACAGCCCGGGGAATATGTCGATCCATGAGGAAGCGACGATTTCGGTGGTGCTGCCGATGATGGGAGTGTTCAACAATCTCGCGATCTTCGATCCACATGCGCGGCAGAATTCTCTGGAAGGCATCCAGCCGGAACTCGCGACCGGGTGGACATGGAGCCCGGATGGCAAGCAACTGACCTTCGCGCTGCGCAAGGGCGTGACCTGGCATGACGGCAAGCCGTTCACATCCGCCGATGTAAAATGCACGTTCGATTTGTTGATGGGCACGGCGAAGGAAAATCTGAAGATCAATCAGCGGAAGGGCTGGTATACCAACATTGCCAGCGTGGCCGTGAGGGGCGATTTCGACGCCACGCTGACCCTGAAGCAGCCGCAACCGGCCTTGCTGACGTTGTTGGCGTCGGGGTTTTCGCCGGTTTACCCGTGCCATGTGACGCCCAGGGAAATGCGGTTGAACCCGATCGGGACGGGGCCGTTCAGGTTCGTGGAGTTCAAGGCCAATCAAGGCATGGCGGTCGCGCGCAATCCGAATTACTGGAAACCCGGCCTGCCGCATCTGGACGGGATCGAATACACGATCGTGACGAACCGCTCCACCGCGATCCTGGCCTTTGTCGCGGGCAAGTTCGACATGACATTTCCCTACGAAATCACGGTGCCGTTGGTGCGGGAGGTGAAGGCGCAGATGCCGGATGCGGTCTGCGATATCTCGCCCACCAATGTCGCCGCCAACGTCCTGATGAACCCGGTCGCGCCGTTCGACAATCTGGATATCCGCCGCGCGGTGGCAATGGCGTTGGATCGTCAGGCGTTCATCGATATCCTGACGGAGGGACAGGGCGATATCGGCACCGCCTTGCAGCCTGCGCCCGAGGGCCGCTGGGGAATGCCGGAGGACATGCGCCGGCAATTGCCGGGCTACGATCCCGATGTCGCGAAAAGCCGCGCGGCGGCCCGCGCGCTGATGGAAAAGCACGGGTACGGCCCGAATAACCGCTTGAAGGTGAAGGTTTCGACCCGGAATCTCCCGTCCTATCGCGACGCCAGCGTGGTGCTGATCAGTCAGATCAAGGACATCTATATCGACGGGGAACTCGATCCGATCGAAACTGCGATCTGGGTGCCGAAACTTATTCGCCGCGAATATCAGATGGGGCTGAGTCTGGTGGGCAACGGGGTGGACGATCCGGACCAGGGATTCCCCGAGAATTACGCGTGCGGGTCTCGCACCTATATGGATTACTGCGATAAGGAAACGGACCGCCTGATCGCGGCGCAGTCGATGGAAAGCGATCAGGAAAAGCGCAAACGCATTGTTTGGGAGTTGGATCGTTATCTGCAACAAAATGCGGTGCGGCCCATGATCTACTATCTGCGC
Organism: Acetobacteraceae bacterium; assembly: GCA_043782125.1. GTDB lineage: Bacteria > Pseudomonadota > Alphaproteobacteria > Acetobacterales > Acetobacteraceae > Rhodopila. Next base: position 3,413 of record JAYWAX010000050.1, read on the forward strand.
GGTGGCACCTGCTGGCGTCCGGAAGTGAAGAACATGACGATCATGGTGAACAGCATTTTCAACGGCTGGCGCATGGAAGACGTGTGGCTGGACCGTTAGACGTAAGGCGCGCCTCCTGGGCCTCTTTGCGGAACCGGCCTCTGGGCTTAGGGTCGCGGACGAAAAGGGTATGGAGTCAGACAATGCGCGAAATGGTCCTGGTCGGATTTTTGCAGGCACAGAATTGCACCACGTTGGCGAGCGCGTGGCGGCACCCGGAGGCCCGCTCCGACTTCATGACCGCCGCGTATTATCAAAGGATCGGCCAAATTCTGGAAGAAGGGAAATTCCAGATGGGATTTTTCGACGACCGCCTGGCGATGCCCGACATTTACGGCGGCAACCCGGCGGAGGTCGTGGCGAACGGAGTGCGCGTCGTAAAGATGGACCCGGTGGCGACTCTGATGGCCATGGGCTTCGGCACCAAATACCTCGGGATTGGCTCCACCGCCTCGACGACCTATTACGAGCCGTTCGATGTGGCCCGCCGTTTCCAAACGGTCGATCACATGATCGGCGGGCGCGCGGCGTGGAACGTTGTGACGTCCGTCAATGACGGCGAAGCCCACAACATGGGCCGCGATGTGCATATGGAACACGATCTGCGCTACGATCGTGCCGACGAGTTCATGGAAATCGTGCACAGTTGCTGGGATGGTTGGGAAGCCGACGCGTTGGTCGTGGACAAACAATCCGGCCTGTTCGCGCATCCGGAGAAAGTTCATCGCCTGGAATACAGCGGAAAATTCCTGAAATCCAACGGCACGTTTACCGTGCCCCGCTCGCCGCAGGGCCATCCGGTGGTGATCCAGGCCGGCTCCAGCCCCCGCGGCAAAGCCTTCTCGGCCCGCTGGGGCGAGACGATGTTCGTCGGCTACCCCGATTTCGAGTCGGCCAAACGTCAATATGCCGACATGAAAGCGCAGATCGGCGCGTTGGGCCGCGATCCGTCGAAGGTCACGATTAATACCATCGCTTATCCGGTCGTCGCGGAAACCCGCGCCGAGGCCGAGGACAAATGGGCACTGATCGATTCTTTGTACAAGGAAGTCGATGGATTGTCGCTGTTGTCCGAAGCCCTGAACTACGACTTCAAGAAAAAGGGCATGGACGAGCAATTCACCGACGAGGAAATCGAGGGCATGTCCGGCATGCACGCCATGCGCAACCGGGTCGTGGAACAAAAAGGCCGCAACCCGACCGTGCGCGACTTCCTGGAAATTACCCGCCGCGGCCGCCCGCGGGAGGCCGTTGTGGGCAGCGGCAAAGACGTCGCCGACCGTCTGGAAAAATGGTTCGTCGAAGGCGCCTGCGACGGTTACGTGATCGCGGGCACCCACACGCCCGGTACTTTCGAAGATTTCGTGAAATTCGTGGTGCCTGAATTGCAGAAACGCGGCCTTTCGCCGAAGGAATATAAAGGCGCGACATTGCGCGAAAACCTCGGCCTGGCGACTCCGGAAACCGGCGCCTGGAAGCTCGGCGGACGCTGAGCCATGACGCAACGGACCATTCTCATCGCGGGCGCGACGGGACTCGTCGGCTATGCGGCGTTGAAGCATTTCACGCAGAATCCGGAAAACCGGGTTATCGCGCTGTCGCGCCGCAAGCCAAGGGAATTGTTTGGGGCGCGATTTATTCCGGTGGATATCGCGGACACGGCGCGTGCGCGGGCGGTGGTCCGGAGTTTGTCCGGTGTCACGCATCTGGTTTACGCCGCCTTGTTCGAACTGCCGGGCCTGGTGGAGGGATGGCGGGACGAACGGCAGATCGTCGTGAACGATCGAATGTTACGCAATTTGTTGGAGCCGCTGATCGAGGGAAACCCCAATCTTCAGCATGTCACCTTGTTACAGGGCACCAAAGCTTACGGGGTTCACGTCCGCGCGATGCAGGTTCCGGCGCGCGAAGGCCGATCCGAAATGCGTCAGCAACCCAATTTCTACTGGGCTCAGGAGGATTATCTGCGGGAGCGTCAGGCGGGAGCGTCCTGGCACTGGACCATTCTGCGCCCCGTGCTGATCGTGGGCGAGGCGATCGGCGGTGCCATGAACCTGATCCCGGCATTGGGTGTTTATGCCGCGCTGATGCGGTTGAAGGGCGATACGCTGCCGTATCCCGGCGGCGCGCCGCGGCTCAGCCAGGCGGTCGATGCCGATCTGTTGGCGCGCGCGATCGATTGGGCGGGGCACGCGGCCAAGGCGCGGAACGAAACCTTCAATGTCACCAACGGCGATGTCATGGTGTGGGAGAATATCTGGCCGGCGATCGCCGAGGCGAACGGCATGAAGCCAGGCGGGCACGAACCCTTCGCGCTGAACACCTTGCTGGAAACCGCTGCTGCCGACTGGGATTTTATCCGCGCGCGGCACGATCTGGTGGCGCCCGGTTTGGCCGATTTCGTCGGCCTGTCCTTGGAATACGCCGATTACCAGATGCAATTCGGGCGAACCGAACCCGGCCCGCCCTCTTTTGTCTCCACCGTAAAAATCAATCAGGCCGGCTTCCACGACACGATCGATACCGAGATCATGTTCCGGAAGTGGTTCCGCGCCTTTCAACGGACACGGTTACTGCCCCTCCCGGACCACCCCATTCGATAACGTTCCAATCCCGGCGATTTCCACCTCGATGGTGTCGCCGTGCTTCATGTTGTCGGTGTGGCCCTCGGTGCCCATCCACACGACATCGCCGGGATACAGTGTCAGGCAGGTGGTCATCGCGACGAGATAATCCACCACCCCGAACACCATGTGGTTGGTATTGAACGCAATCAATTCCTTGCCGTTCAGCCGGATTTTTGTCACGAGCTTCTCGAGGTCGATATCGGTCTCGATCCACGGCCCCATTGGCTTGAAGGTATCGGTGTTTTTGGCGCGCCACAGCGTCCGGTCCTGTTTTTGCCAACTGCGCTCCGACACGTCGTTGCCGATGGTCCAGCCCATGACGGCCGACAACGCGTTTTCGCGGGTCAGGTTTTTGCATTTTTGTCCGATGACGGCGACCAACTCGCCCTCGTACTGCACCTGCTCGGTGGCATCTACGGGAATCACGATCGTCTCGCCATGCGCGATCAGCGCGTTATTGGCGCGGTAGCCAATATCCGGCTGCGTTGGCAGATTGACCGGAAGTCCCAGCTTTTCCGCGGCCTCCTTCACATGCTCGGCGTAGTTCAGACCCGCAGCGTAAAAGGTCGGCGGCTCCACCGGAATCATCAGGTTCACATCCGCCAGTTTCAGCTTCTGGCTGGTGCGATCCCAGGTATCGAACGGCGAGCCCCGCACGGGGATAATGGTATTGCCCTCGACGACGCCATAAGTCGGAATGCCTTTGTTATCGAAACGGGCCCAACGCATTGGGGTTCTCCTGTTGTTACGGATTGAGTGTCAGGCCGTCGCGATTTCCGCCACGCCGAGTTCGCCCACCATTGTCTCGCGCATGACGAATTTCTGCATTTTTCCGGTCACTGTCATTGGGAATTCGCTCACGAAGCGGATGTGCCGCGGCACTTTGTAATGCGCGATCTGATCCTTGCAGAACGCCTTCACATCCGCGTCCGTCAGCGTGGCGCCGTCGCGGAGTTTGATCCAGGCGCAGAGTTCCTCCCCGAACCGCTGATCCGGCACGCCAAAGACCTGCACGTCCTGAATCGCGGGATGCCGGTACAGGAATTCCTCTATCTCGCGCGGGTAAATATTCTCGC
>JAYWAX010000051.1:0-2577 GCA_043782125.1 Acetobacteraceae bacterium
GTCGGCGCCGGCTTCCTTGGCGTGCCGCGTCAGTTCGATCGCCTCCGCCGTGCTGTTCGAACCTGCGCCCGCGATCACCGGAACCCGGCCTTTGGCTACCTCGACGGCGATTTCGACCACGCGCCGATGCTCGTCATGCGACAGCGTCGGGCTTTCCCCGGTGGTGCCAACCGGAACGACACCGTGCGTGCCCTCGGAAATCTGCCATTCCACGAACTCGGCATAGGCTTTTTCATCGATCGAGCCATCCGCTCGCATAGGGGTGATCAACGCGACGAGCGATCCCTTGAACATGGCCCTCTCCCAGGTAGGCGTTTGGCGTAACAGCCGCACATTAAGCCGACTGAATTAATCCCGCCCCGTCCGAGCCGCAAGCCCCGTGCCGGCCAGGTTCCTGCGCGATCGGGCGGAGGTAAGACAAGCACCGGGGCTTTGCCCCAGACCCCACGAGGGCTTTGCCCTTCGAACCCACCAGGGACACGGTCCCTGGACCGCGATCGGTTGGGGAAGATGAGACAGGGGACCTACACGGATGTTGCACTCGCCTCGAGTGGCCCCCTGTCTCATCTTCCCCAATAAATGGCATCCAAGGCCCAGTCTTGGCGGATTCGAAGAGCAGCGCCCTCGCGGGGTTTGGGGCCGAGCCCCAAGGCTTCCTTGCCTTCGCCCAATGCCCCCGGGACCCGGCCGCACGGGGCCCGTGGAACCTGGGCGCCCGGCGTGGCAGACTGCTCGTCCGTTCGGGAATGAGAGACTTGGATGACCGTATCGCCGCACACACGACAGATCACCCCGCCCGCGATCCAGGCGCGCAAGGGGGGCGCGCCGATCGTGTGCCTCACCAGCTACACCGCCTCGATGACCGGGCTGGTCGATCCGCATGTGGATTTGATCTTGGTTGGCGATTCTCTGGCCATGACGATCTACGGCATGACAAGCACGGTCGGGGTGACCGTGGACACGATGATTGCGCATGGCCGCGCCGTCGCGAAAACCGCTCGCCACGCCTGCGTCGTCGTCGATCTGCCGTTCGGGTCGTATGAGGAATCGCCGGCGCAGGCGTTTCGCACGGCGGCGCGCGTAATGGCAGAGACCGGTTGCGCGGCAGTGAAGCTGGAAGGCGGCGCCGAAATGGCCGAAACCATCCGCTTCCTGACCCATCGTGGCGTTCCCGTCATGGCGCATATCGGCCTCACCCCACAATCGGTGAACGCGCTTGGCGGTTACGGTGTGCGTGGGCGGGGCGAAACCGAAGCCGAGGCAATCCTGGCCGACGCGCTGGCCGTGGCCGGCGCCGGTGCCTTCAGCGTCGTGATTGAAAAAACCGCCGAGCCAGTGTCGCGCGAAATCTCCGCCCGCATCGCCATCCCAACGATTGGTATCGGCGCCTCCGCCGCCTGCGACGGACAGATTCTGGTGATCGACGACGTCGTCGGGCTGTTCACGGACTTCCGCCCGAAATTCGTCAAGCGTTACGCCGAGACGGCGCGCGCGATTGAAGCCGCCATTCAGGCGTATGCCGCCGATGTCGCGAACCGCCGCTTTCCGGGCCCCGAACACGTGTTTCCGGCGCGCGCGGCGGCGCCAGAGGGCTGACATGCGCTGCGGCGCCGCGGGGGGCTCACATGCGCGGCTCGTGTCATACCACCGGCACGAACGATTGACCCATCGCGAGGTCCTTTCCGCGCCATGGCACGTCCCCGAGCGGGCCATCCGGAGCGGTACCCCATTGCGAGAGTGGGCACGATAAACCGCGCAAAGCGCCTCTCGTTCGATCGATGTGCCGCGCCCGATGGCCCGGTCGAGCCGTGCCATGACGTGGGGGAGAGGCTGTGCCGAGGGTCAATCGTTCGGCCGGTTGATATTATTCGGGCGCCTTGTCCAGCCAGACCTCCGCCAGATCCTGCCCCAACATATGGGACGGCGTTATATGCCAACCTTTGACGCGGCGCGATAAGACCACGATCCGGTTCCACCACAGCACCGGCACGGCATTCGCCTGCGTAATCGCCTGACGTTCGAACTGGCGCACGGCCTTCAACCGCTCCCGCGGGTCCGCCATCAACGCCTGGCCCAGAAACAACGCGTCCAGGAACCGGTCGGTCGAGCCCGCGTGGTTCGACGGCGATAAATCCCGCGAGATGTAGCGCGACAGGACCGGCGTCGGATCGTCCACCGTGTCAGAGCCGAAATCGACCGCAGCGGCGAAGCGGCCTTCCTCCAGCGCGGCTTGCCAGGCCTTGGTCGGTAGTTTCTCCACCGTCGCGGTCACGCCGATCGCCTTCCAGGCCTCGACCAGCAGCTCCGCGCTCGCATCGTAGGGCATCGGCACGTCGCCGCGACTGGTCAGCACCAGCTTCAGATCGCGCTGCCCGGACTCCGCGAGCAGCCGTCGCGCCTCGGCACGCGCGAGCCCGATTTCGCGGGAAAAGCCGGGGAGTGTAACCAGATCGGCTTCGGACGCGCTCATCGCGGTGCCGGGCCGGATCATGCCGCCCATGTATTTCAGAAACGTTTTGCCGGACAGGGTTTCGGCGGCGTGCCAGCGGTCGATCGCCAGCGACAGCGCGCGGCGCA
>JAYWAX010000052.1:0-2574 GCA_043782125.1 Acetobacteraceae bacterium
CCTGCCGTCGGGCGCATGGGCCGAAACAATCCGGGTGCCCAGGGATGCCGTGGCCGCGTTGCCGGACAAGGTGACCGACGCGCAGGCGGCGACCTTGCCGGTGGCGGGGCTCACGGCGCTGCATGCGCTGCGCCAGGGCGGGATGTTGCTTGGCAAGAAAGTTCTGATCGATGGTGCCTCGGGCGGTGTCGGGCATTTGGCGTGTCAGCTCGCCGTGGCGTCGGGCGCGGTGGTTTACGGGCATGTCCGCAATCCCGTTTTCGCACCGATGGTGCGGGCCTGGTGCGGCGATCGAACCATCGTCGCGCCGGATATCGGAGCGGCCGCGGCGCACGGGCCGTTTCATCTGGTTCTCGATTCCGTCGGCGGTACCGCTCTGGGCGCAGCGCTTGGCATGCTCCGCCCCGATGGCACCTGCGTCACCTTCGGGGTATCCCAGGCGCCGAACGCCAGCTTCGACAGCGGCGCTTTTTTCCGCGCGGGCGGCACCCGTCTTTACGGCCTCATTCTGTTTTCGGAACTGCGGAAAGTGGAACCGGCGTCGGAAGGACTGGCGATTCTGGCCGCCGCGATCGCCGCCGGGACATTACAACAAAAGATCGAGATCGAGGCGCCCTGGACCGAGATCGGCGCCGTCGCGCGTCAGTTGCTCGACCGGCGTTTCATGGGAAAGGCCGTTCTGCATCTGACCTGAGCGCCCGCCGCTCTGCCACCCGCCCGACCCATAGAATCGGCAACAGCGTCGCCAACATCAAAGCGAGCGCCCAGACGCCGGGCCAGGACTGAAGCAGGGATTCGAGGTACCGGAGCGGTCCCGCGCCGTAAGCCGGAAAGACGCCGGTTTCGTCGATGAAGCCGTCCCAGTCCACGTCCAGCCACGCCAGGGGATCGGAGGCGATGGTGGCGAAGGGGCCGTCGATCGCATACGCGTCGAAGGTCTTCGACAGCAGAAACGTCGCCGGTCCAACGACTCTTGCGGCCAGGAACCCAGCCCGGAGCAGAACACGCGCGCCATACCGAAACTTCGCCATCGTCACATCCTCCATCCCTGCATCCGGGGGCAATCGCCGGTGCAGTGGAGGTAGATTAAGTGGGTAAAATTCCCACGTCAACAAAAATAGACGAAAAGTGGGTTTGTTTCCCACGGCGGACCCGTGCTAAGAGGTACCGAGGCTCGAAGGACACCACTCGCGCATGACCGACGCCGTCAGGCTCGTACCCCCTCCGCCAGACGCGCTGTTACGCGCGTTCCGGCGCCTGTTGCGCCCGCTGGTCCGCCTGGCCATGCGTGCGGGCGTGACCTTTCCGGTCCTCTCCGATATGGTAAGAACGCTGTGTGTCGAGGTCGCCTCGCGCGAGTTGTTGACCAGTCCCAGGGCCCGCACCGACAGCCGGATCAGCCTGCTGACCGGGGTCCATCGCAAGGAAATCCGCCGTCTGCGCGAACTCCCCGGCGACGCCGACCCGATTCCGCCTGCCATCACTCTGGGCACCCAGGTGGTCGGGCGCTGGCTGGGCCTGGGCGCCTACACGGCCTTCAACGGTCAACCGCTGCCCTTGCCGCGCACGGCCGGGGCGGAGGGCGAGCCGTCGTTCGACAGTTTGGTCGAATCGATCACGACCGATATCCGGCCGCGCGCGGTGCTGGACGACTGGCTCAGCCAGGGCCTGGTCACGTTGGACGGGGAGGACCGGGTGCATCTGAACACCGCCGCCTTCCTGCCGCGCGGCGGCGGGCGCGAGCAAATGTTTTATTTCGCCCGCAATCTGCACGATCACATCGCGGCAGCTTCGGACAACGTGTCTGCGCCCGGTCCCGCGCCCTTCCTGGACCGGGCCTTGCATTACGACCAGTTGGACGAAACCACGGCGCGGCGGCTTGAAAGTATCGCGCGCGACGCGGCGCAGGCGGTGCTGGTCGAGGTCAACCGCGCGGCGATCGAGCTTGTGGAAGCCATGCCGCCTGCCGCGCCGGGGACGGCGCAATCGCGCGTGAATTTCGGCCTGTTTGTTTATCGCGACAGCGACGCGGAACCAGAGGCTTTGCCCGAATGAGAGTCCGGATCGCCTGGTTGCTTCTGTCCTTGCTGGTGGCCGCCTGCGAACCGGCGCCGGTGCCCCTGGCGCCGTTGCAGGCAGGTTTTTCCCGTTGCCGGGTGGGACCCGATGGCGCGATGCCGGTCGTGGAACGCGGCATTGGCGGAACCGGTGCACCGGCGATTCGTCAGGCGGACAGAGGTCTTGGCGGAACGGGTGGACCGGCGGTCCGCGAGGCGGACAGAGGGCTTGGCGGAACCGGTGCACCGGCGATTCGTCAGGCGGACCGGGGGCTTGGCGGAACGGGTGGACCGGAGTCTCAGGCGGCGGATCGCGGGATCGGCGGCACCGGTATCGTCGGCATCGTCACCGGCTTCGCGAGCGTCTGCGTCGCCGGTCTGGAAGTCGCACTGGACCCCCGGGTCCCGGTCGATATCGACGGCGTGGCGGCCGGACTCGAGGGGCTGCGCGCCGGACAGATTGTCGCCATTGCCGCGGAGACGCGCGCTGGCATGCCCGCGGCGGTCAGAATTTCGG
>JAYWAX010000053.1:0-7142 GCA_043782125.1 Acetobacteraceae bacterium
GTATCCCCGTATCGGCGGCGCAGGCCCTTGGCGCGGTCACCCCGATCGCCTGGCTCAACGGCAGCCAGAACACGCTGAACCCGTATGCCATGCCAATACACAGATGAATCGCCAGCGCCGCCGGCGGCACCAGCCATCGGTTGAACCCTGGGCCGGCCACAATCCTCGCCCGGTCGAGAAGGCCGGGGGCCATGCCTGGTGTCGTGGCGGCCTGGCTCATGGCGCGTATTCCCTGTGCATTTTTTTATCCCGATTTCGAGTGTTTGGATATGGGCTTCGCGCGTATGGCGCCGCATGGGCGCGCCGATGTCAAGATCGTGCGATGGAACGCCGGGACACCGCACGGTCATGCCAACTGCCCGAAGGAATGACCCATCGCGATGTCCTTTCGGCGTCGCGGGACGCCCCCGATGGACACGGCCACGATAGGACGGGACACCCTGAAGCCGGACATCGCGGGCATCCGTCGCGATTTGCCGCGGGGCGTGCCTATCTTACAATCGCCATGCCATACCCGATCGGGACGAGCCATCGCGTCGCGGAACGGGCTCGCCACGTGTCATCCGTTCGGCGCATTGTTAAATGTCATGAAGAAAGATGACCCGGCTTCCTCGCGGAAGCCGGGTCAAAAGTTAGGTCCGGGTATGACCTGGGCCAGAAATTGACCCACCCGGGCGTCGCACGTGTTGGGGCTGCGGCGACCGGGTTCGATTGGCCTACCACGCGATGACCCGCATAACTGTGAGGTAGATCACAGTTGCCGCGATCCCTGGGCGAAAACGATGAAATTCGCGCCATCGCCGCGTGAATGCGCGATCCAGCCAGAAGGACAATGTTTATATTTGATAAAGGATCGATCGTAGCCCGGCCAGTCCGTCGATCCTCGCACCGGCGGTTCGCCAATCCGGCGGGCGGGGCGCGCTTTGGCCAACATGCCGCGTGCATGTCGCACCGCGCCAACGTTTCCAAGATCGGCGTTGGCATCGTCAGATGGCAAAGACGTTCCCGAGAATTCCCGCGCTATCGATCGACAAGACAATTTCATGACGCGCCATAATTGCGTTGTCTCCCGTCAGCCGCAGCGGTAGCGTCCCGTGGTAAATATCGTTGGAAGGAACGACGGCGCCATGACCGACCCCAGGCTTGAACGTATCTCCGCGCTTTTGACCATGAAAGCGGACGGTCAATACGGATTGGCCCACATAACCCAGCGTCAACACGCCTTGCAGGCGGCTTGGCTGGCGGAGCGGGAGGGCGGCCCGGACTCGCTGATCGCCGCCAGCCTGCTGCACGATGTCGGCCACATGATCCACGACCTGGGCGACGATCCCGCGAAGCAGGGGATCGACGATCTGCATGAAGAACGTGGCCACGCCTTCCTGGCGAAATGGTTTGGGCCGGAGGTCGCAGAGCCGGTGCGTCTGCATGTCGCCGCGAAACGTTATTTGTGCGGCGCCGAAGCCGATTACTTCGAAAAACTGTCGCCGGATTCGGTGCGCAGCCTGGAGTTGCAGGGCGGCCCGATGACGGTCGCGGAATGCACGGATTTCGCCGCGCTGCCGTTCTCGGCCGAGGCCGTGCGCCTGCGTCGCTTCGACGAAGCTGCGAAAGTAAAAAATCTGGAAACCCCGCCGGTCGCGCATTTTTTGCCGTATGTCGCGCGGTGCCTGAACCCGCCGGCGGCGTAGCCGGTCCGCGCTTTCGGCCGGTAAACGGCCACCGCTCGATTGGCAGCGGTACAAGGGGGAGCGCGGTCTTCGTGCCGGCACATTCTTGTGGTGCGAAGGAGACTGGCCTCCCTTTTATTGTCTGGCTGAAGCCTCGCGAAGTTTCCCCCGCCTGACCGGTGGTCGCGCCAAAAATTTCGGCCGGATGTGAACCCGCCTTCAAGGCAACCGGGACAAAGCCGCAACGTCGCATCCGGTGCCCCGTGGGGGCCGGTTGGTAATACTGCGGCACCCACCGGCCAAGCTGCTTTACGCCCGGCGCCCTGTCGCGCGGAAGTCTACCGTCTTCGTGATTTTAAAGAAAGGAGACCGGGTCCACATCCACGTCCACGCGCCCGCCTTTTGGCACTTTGACACCGGCGAGCCACGCGGCCAGCACCGGCTGCACCGCGATGTCGCGCCGGGTTTTCAGCAGCAGGCGCCGCCGGTGGCGTCCGCGCAAGATCGCCAGCGGGGCGGGCGCCGGGCCCAATACGACGATGCCGTCGGCGTGCGGGGCGGCGCGGCCAAGGTCGCGGGCCAGCGCGTCGGCCGTGGCGGCGGTGTCCGCGCTGACGATCAGCGCGGCCAGGCGGCCATAAGGCGGCCAGTTGCCGGGCCGGCGCATCGCCGCCTCGCCCGCCATGAACGCTTCCAGATCGCCGTGGATCAGCGCGTCCATGACCGGGTGTTCGGGCGAAAACGTTTGCAGCAGCACCTGCCCAGGGGCTTCGGCGCGGCCCGCGCGGCCGGCGACCTGGTGCAGCAGTTGCACCGTGCGCTCCGCCGCCCGAAGGTCGCCGCCAGCCAGGCCGAGATCGGCGTCCACCACGCCAACCAGGGTCAAATGCGGGAAATGCCAGCCCTTGGCGACGATCTGGGTGCCGACGATCAGATCGATTTCTCGGCGTTCGATGGCCCCGGCGGCGGCGGCGGCGGCATGTGGCCCGGGCATCGTGTCGCTGGCCATGACCAGGCGGCGGGCGTCGGGAAAAAGTTCGGCGGCTTCCTCGGTGATGCGTTCCACCCCCGGTCCGACGGCGGTCAGCGATGCTTCGGCTTCGCACGCCGGGCATTTTTCCGGGATCGGCACGGCGTGGCCGCAATGATGGCAGCGCAATTCGCGGCGCGCGCGGTGTTCGACCAGCCAGGCCGTGCAATGCGGACACTGCATCCGATGCCCGCAGCGGCGGCACAGCGTCAGCGGCGCATAACCGCGCCGGTTGAGGAACAGCATCGCCTGCTCGCCCCGCGCGATGGTGTCGCGGATCGCGGCGATCAGTTTCGGGGCGAGAAAATGGCCGCGTTCCGGCGCGTCCGCGCGCAGATCGATCGCCTCGATTCGCGGCATCGCGGCGCCACCGTGCCGGGTCGGCAAATGCAGCCGCGTATACCGGCCCGCCTCCACATTCGCGACAGTTTCCAAACTGGGCGTTGCCGAGACCAGGATCGCGGGCGCCTGGCAGAACCGCGCACGCACCACCGCCATGTCGCGGGCATGGTAAACGACACCCTCTTCCTGCTTGAACGCGGTTTCATGCTCCTCGTCCACAACGACGCAGCCCAAAGCGGGGAAGGGGAGAAATAACGCGGAGCGGGCGCCGACGACGACAGGAGCTTTCCCATCCGCCACGGCGCGCCAGGTGGTGCGGCGGACGCGGGCGGTCAGATCGGAGTGCCAGACGGCCGGTGCGGTTCCGAACCGGCGTTCGAACCGCGACAGGAATTGCGACGACAGCGCGATTTCCGGCAGCAGGATCAAGGCCTGCCGCCCTTGGCGCAGCGCCTCCGCGATCGCCTCCAGATAGACTTCGGTTTTGCCGGAGCCGGTGACGCCATCCAGCAGCGCGACGGAGAATTTTCGCGCTGCAACGGCCGCGCGCAACGCTGCGGCAACGTGCGCCTGATCGGGCGACAGCACGGGGCCGGTATGGTCGGGATTGGGAACAACGAAGGGGTCTGGCGCGGGAATCGGCACCGCGACCAACAGGCCGGCGTCTCGCATGCCCCGGATGACCGGTGCGCCGGCCGCGGCCTGACGGTACAGCTCCGCCATCGTGCGTGGTTCTGCGGCGGCGAGGCGTTCCAGCACGCGTTGGCGGGCGTCGGTCAGGCGCGTGCCGGCCGGGACGGGGGCGGGGGCGCGCATCCAGCCCAGTACGGGGCCGATGTCCGGCCGCAGAACCCGCAACGCCATGCGCATGACCTCGCCCGGCGGCGACAGCGTATAGGCGGCCATCCAGTCGATCAGGCGGCGCAGGTCGGCGCGCATCGGCGGGGTTTCGACGATGGCGATCACGGATTTCAGCCGGTTCGCGGCGATCGGCGTTGCGTTCGCGGGAGGGTCCCAGACGACGCCCGCCTCCTCCCGCCGGTTCAGCGGCACCATGACGATGTCGCCCGGCCGGACATCCAGCCCATCCGGCACAAGGTAATCGAACGGGCCGGGAAACGGGTAGGGCAGCATCACCGGCACCCGTTGGCCAGGCGCAGGGTCCGTGCTATCGGACGAGAATAAATCCGTCGGAACCTCCCACGAGAGTCACCATGAAGTTCTTTGTCGATACTGCCGACACGGCCGAGATCGCATCGCTGTCCTCCAGCGGCCTGCTCGACGGCGTGACCACCAACCCTTCGCTGATCGCCAAATCCGGCCGCAAGTTTGTCGAGGTCATCGCCGAGATATGCGCCATCGTGCCGGGTCCCGTCAGTGCCGAGGTCGCCGCGACCGATTATGACGGCATGATGCGCGAGGCGCACGTCCTACGCGCGATTGCGAAGAACGTCGCCATCAAAGTGCCGCTAACGCCCGACGGGCTGCGAGCCTGCCGCACTCTGCGCGCCACCGGCACCATGGTGAACGTGACGTTGTGCTTCTCCGCCGCGCAGGCCCTCCTGGCTGCCAAGGCGGGCGCGAGCTTCATCAGCCCCTTTGTCGGGCGCCTGGACGACATCGGCGAATCCGGCATGGGCCTGATCGCCGACATCGTTCAAATTTATAAAGCCTATAACTTCGAAACCGAGGTTCTGGTTGCCTCCATCCGCGGCGCCGCGCATGTCGAGCAAGCCGCCAAACTCGGCGCCCATGTCGCGACCCTGCCGCCAGCGGTGTTGCGGTCGCTGTTCCACCATCCCCTGACCGATAAGGGCCTCGCCGCCTTCCTCGCCGATTGGGCCGCCACTGGTCAGACGATCGCTTGACCCCTCGCGGTGTGACATGGCCCCCCCGCGGCGCGACGTGGCCCTCCTGCGGCGCGACGCGGCCTGCCCGATGAGCGATGCGGCGAACGAGGCTGAGCCCGGCTCCGCCGCCGTTGCGGCTTATCTGCGGGCCCATCCCGGCTGGCTCGCGGAAAACCCCGAACTTTACCGGATCCTGACCCCGCCGACCCGCGTCCATGGCGAGGTCATGGCCGACCACATGGCCGCCATGGTCCAGGCCGAGCGCGCCCATGCCGCCGCCATGGAAGAACGCGCCGACGGCGTCCTCGCCGCTGGCCGTGCCGCCGCAGGCATGGCGACGCGGGTGCAGGAGGCCGTGCTGGCCTTGCTGCGCGCATCCGATCCGCTGGACTGCGTGGCGCACGAAATCCCCAGCATCCTCGCCGTCGATTCAGCCCATGTCTGCATCGAGGCGATCATGCCCGGCACGCTGCCACTGCCCGAGGGCACCGTCGCCCGGCTTCTGGGCGGCCGTCAGGTGCTGTTTCGCGATACCGTCACCGATACCCGCCGCCTGCATGCCGAGGCCGCCGGCCTTGCCGGTCACGACGCGTTGGTCATGGTCCCCGCGCACGGACCGCCCGCGCTACTGGCGCTGCTGGCGCGCGACCGCAAGGTGCTCGACCCCGTGCGCGGCGCCGGCGCGTTGGCCTTTCTGGGGCGCGCCATCGCCGCCTCCATGGGACGGACCTGGGGCGGGCGGTGACCGGGTTCGAAGCCAGGGAATCGTTTTTGTCCTGGTTGTTGCTGGAAAAACGGGCCTCGGCGTTGACGGTGGAGGCCTACGGCACCGACCTGTCGGGTTTTCTCGGATTTCTGACGGGGCATTTGGGCGGGGAAGCGTCGCTGGCCGATCTGGGGGGCGTGACGCAGACGGATATGCGGGCCTGGCTGGCGTCCTTGGCGAATGAAGGGTTGGTCAATGCGTCCCGTGCCCGGCATTTGTCGGCGGTGCGCAGCTTCTTCGCCTATCTGGCGCGGCATTTGGATGTCGAAAACCCGGTGATCAAACTGGTGGCGACGCCGAAAACGCGACGGCCCTTGCCACGGGCCCTGGCGCCAGAGGCAGCGCGGGCCGTGACCGAAGATATTGCCGAAATGTCGGACGCGGCCGCGATCCAGGCCCGTGACACGGCGTTGTTCACGCTTCTTTATGGCTGCGGGTTGCGCATCGCCGAGGCCTTGGCATTGAACCTTCGACAGGCGCCGCGTCCCGGCGCGGACGATCCGTTGCGCGTCGTCGGCAAGGGCGCGAAAGAACGCCTGGTGCCGGTACTGCCCGTGGTGCGCGCCGCCATCGCCGCCTGGCTGCGCCTTCACCCCGGCGGCGGGCCCGATGCCCCGTTGTTTCTGGGCGCACGAGGCAAGCGGCTGGATGCGGCGGTGGCGCAGCGAACCCTGCGGCATTACCGGCGGCTGAATGGGCTGCCGGAACACGCGACTCCGCATGCGCTGCGCCACTCCTTCGCCACGCATCTGCTCGCCGGCGGGGCGGATTTGCGATCGATCCAGGATTTGCTGGGCCATGCGAGCCTGTCCACGACGCAGCGGTATACCTCGGTGGATGAGGCGATGTTGCTGGACGTGTGGCGCCGGACGCATCCGCGGGCGTAGCGGGAGGGGCGTTACCTGAAACCCATGCGGCGCCGTTAACCCATTATTGACCATTGCCGCCCATCATCGGCGGCATGGGCCCAACGCACGCGCTTGTCCTCCGGTGGGACCTGACCTGGCGGTCCCCCGCCTGGTGGGACCGCTTCCTGGACGCCGAGCGAGGCCGCTTCGTCCTCTGGCTGCCTGTATTCATGGGC
Source organism: Acetobacteraceae bacterium (assembly GCA_043782125.1). Taxonomy (GTDB): domain Bacteria; phylum Pseudomonadota; class Alphaproteobacteria; order Acetobacterales; family Acetobacteraceae; genus Rhodopila. The sequence continues at coordinate 6,740 of JAYWAX010000053.1, forward strand.
GCCGGCGTGCTCGGCTATTTCCAGTTGGCATACGAACCGCCGCCATGGCTTGGTGCCAAATTCGCTGCCGCCTGCCTCGCTTTGGCGCTCGCCACCTGGCGCTGGCCGCTTCCAAAAGCCGCCGCTCTCTGCGGCGCCTTCGCGGCCCAAGGCTTTTTTTTCGCCCAACTCGCCGCTGCGCGCATGGCGCCGATTGAAGCCGATCTTCCCGGCAAAGCGATGTTCGTCACCGGCACCGTCCGCGCTGTCGAGACACTGCCCAATGGCCGCCGGGTCACGCTGAAGACCGTGACACTCAGCCCCGACACCCAGAAAGCCCGCCCGCCCAACCCCGCGCCGCCAAAAGATCTGGTCCGCATGGTCCGCTTCCGCGTCGCCAAGGGCGACATGACGGACATCGTCA
>JAYWAX010000054.1:0-2572 GCA_043782125.1 Acetobacteraceae bacterium
GGTATTCGCGGTGCTGAGCGTGGCGTTGGTGGTCTATGGCGTGGTTCTGCTGGCCGCGGTCCGGTCCGGCGTGTGGTTCCGCCGGACCGGGGAGGCGCGACAGACAATCATGGACCGGGGATCGCCGATATCACGGCCGGCGCGCCAGCAGGTCGCGGATCTCGGTCAGCAGAACATCCGTCGATGACGGTCCCGCCGGTTCGACGACCACGGGCTTGCGGAACTTGCTGACGACCTTGACCACCCAGAAGATCACGAAGGCCATGATCAGGAACTGGATCACGGCGTTGACGAACAGGCCGATGTTGACCGTTCCCACGCCGGCGTCCTTCGCCTGCTTGATCGTGTCGTAGTGCTTGCCGTTCAGCGGGAAGAACACGTTGCTGAAGTCCACGCCGCCCAGTACCACGCCGATCAGCGGGTTGATGATGTCGGCGACAAGGCTGCTGACGATCGCGCCGAACGCCGCGCCGATGATGACGCCGACCGCGAGATCGAGCACGTTGCCCTTGGATATGAAATCCTTGAACTCGCCGACCCAGCCGGGTGTCGGTGGTATGGCCATTACTTGTTACCCCCATATGGTTTCATGAGTGTCATCATAAACGCGGATCGCGGGTGACACAATGTGTCGTCCGCGGCGGGTAGTGGGCCAGTTTGCTGTTTTTACCGATCCTGGCCCGGTCGAGCCGGGCCAGGACGGGAAAGCGCCAAACGGACCCACTACCCCGCGGCGCGTCTGTCCCCGGGTATCGCCTCCACGGCGGCTTCCAGAAAAGAGGCGGGACCGCGCACCGGCGAAGCGCCGTTCTCCGTAGACCGGCGAATATCCGTGCCCGGACAAGGGTGTGCCCCGGACAGGCTGCCCCGGACAGGCATGTGGCCCCGACGGGCCTGTGGACAGACGCCCGCGGTCATGAAGGACAAGGTGCATGACTCCGGCCCATGCGGTGAGGGACGATAACCATCCTCCCTGTACCGGAAATACCGGACATGCTTTTCCCCAGCCAAACGCCACGCCGGCCTGAAGCCACATGATCATGAATCACGGCTTTTTCCGCGGGGTCTGGCCGCGTGCGACGTGCCTGCCGCGGGTTTGATCCCCGTGATGCACGCGCCATCTTTCTCCAAATCCTTGAAACGTATTGTTTTGAGTGAAGAGGAACAGCCCTGGGATGCGGATAATTCCGCCACGGCGTCTGTCCGGCCTGACGCCGCCGCGTCCACCCCCGACACGTCATCGGACACCCCCGCGAGAAAAACCCTGATGGCCAGGGGACAGAGGCCGGCGGGCACGGAACAGCGGGCAGAGGGACAAGGCTGGGGACCATCGCGCCCGAATCGCGGGAGACAACGCGGATAACACAGGCTTCCCCACGCGACCCCGCGAACGATCCCCTTTCTTCCCGTGCGGCCCCCCTGGTTGTCCCCAGCCTCTCCACCCCGTCGCGCGACGGAGCCGGCGGCGGGAATCACGCCCGCCGCCGCGGCTTTCCCGGACACGGAGATCGGGCGCGTACTGGCAAGATCCCCGGGACGCACATCACTACTGTCAACTCATTCCTTTTCAAACGTCTTGTTTTGAAGAAGTGGTCGCGCGAGACGAAAAGGACGCTCCGGCGTTCAGGGCGGCGGAGACCGCTCACGACGCCCCAGGCGAAAAAACGGGGGACACCTTTGTGGAATACGCGCCGGAACCGCCGCCGGTACCGGGATAACCAGCCTCCCCGGGCGGGATGCGGGAAAAGTCCCTCGTTTCCGGGCGGGCACAGGGCGTGTTGTCCTCAGTCTTCCGACGGCGGTCGCCGGACCGGAATCGCGCCGCCGGCCAGGGGTCCGGGCCAGCCCGACGAAACGATCCCCGGAACGCACAGCCCATCTACCCTTCCAAAAACCTAAGAAAACCAAAGAGAACAGGGAGAAGGGGGCTACGGAGATCGCTGGCCGGCGCATTGACGGGCCATCGGCGCGCGACCTATTGTCCGGCCCAACGAAGCGGCGCCCGCATTGGCCCGCCTTACGAGGGAGGCCGGCCTACGTGGAAGACGCCGCGCGTCTGTTGCAACTTGTCGTCAATGGGGCGGCGGCCGGATGCATCTATGGTCTGATCGCTCTCGGGTTCGTCCTGATCTACAAGGCGACGGAGATGGTGAACTTCGCCCAGGGCGACATCATGATGCTCGGGGCGTTCGTGGGGTACAGCGCGATCGCCCATTGGGGCCTCAATTACTGGGTGGGTGCCCTGGTCGCCATCGCGGCGACGGCGGCGTTCGGCTACGCGCTCGATGCCTTCGTCCTGCGCCGGGTGATCGGACAGCCGCAGTTCGCCGTGGTGATGCTGACGCTCGGACTCGGCTTCATGTTCCGGGCGGGGGCGGGCATCGCCTGGGGCTATGACTCGGTCGGCTTCAACACGCCCTTCACCAACCGCACCGTCTCCATGGGACGCCTGGTACTGGGCGAGGACAACGTTTCCATCATCGTCGGCACGCTGGTGCTGTGCCTCGTGCTGTACCTGTTCTTCGCCCGGACCCGACTCGGGGTGGCGATGCAGGCCTCCTCGCAGAACCAG
>JAYWAX010000055.1:0-19155 GCA_043782125.1 Acetobacteraceae bacterium
TGTCGGGGGTGGGCACCAGTTCCAGGCCCGGCGCGGCCGCACCGGGTTGTTTTTTTATTTTCCGCCCAGTGGCATTGGCCACGCGCCAATCGGCCACGGCGGCGGCGAACACCGCGGCATCGGCGGGCAACGCCGCCTGACAGGCCGCCAGCATCTCCGCCGCGCTCTCGATCCGCCTGACCGTCACGCCCGCAGGATCGGGCACCGAAACCGGCCCGCTGACCAACGTCACCCGCGCGCCCAGAGCAGCGAGCGCCGCCGCGATCGAATGGCCCTGACGCCCAGAGGAACGATTGGCGATATAGCGCACCGGATCGATCGGCTCATGCGTCGGTCCACTGGTCACGATGACGTGACGCCCGGCCAAAGGCCTGTCCGGCACCAACGCTTTTTCAATCGCTGCCAGAATCGCGGCGGGCTCCGCCATACGTCCCGCCCCGAATTCGTTGCAGGCCATCGCGCCCTCGTCTGGCCCCACCGCCAGCACGCCGCGGCTTCGCAACAGGGAAAAATTCGCCTGGGTTGCCGGATGCAGCCACATCCGCACATTCATCGCGGGCGCCACCAGCACCGGCTTATCCGTCGCCAGAAGCACGGTGGACGCCAGATCGTCGGCGATCCCATGGGCCATTTTCGCCAGAATATTCGCCGTCGCGGGCGCCACGACCAGCAGATCGGCGGCACGGGACAGTTGAATATGTCCCATTTCGCTCTCGTCCGTCAGCGAGAACAAATTCGAATAAACTTTTGTTTCGCTCAGCGCCTGCAACGTCAGCGGCGTCACGAACCGGGCTCCATTCTCCGTGAGAACGCAGGTCACGCCGCACCCCGCGCGGCGCAGCAGACGGATCAATTCGGCCGCCTTGAATGCGGCGATGCCACCCGCGATCACCAGCAGAACGCGTTTGCCGGACAAGGAACTCATAACCGCCACCCCGTGTGGATCGCCGCGATACCGCCGGACAGATCGCGCACGGCGACGCGTTCCAGTCCCGCGTTTTTCATCATGTCCGCCAGCTTCGCCCGATCGGGAAACGCGCGGATGCTTTCGGCCAGATACACGTAGCTCTCTGAATCCTTCGCCGCGAGTTGTCCCAATCGCGGCAGCACCTTGAACGACCAGGCGTCGTACAAGGGCCGCAGCAGGGCGATTTGTAACCGGGAAAACTCCAGACATAAAAATCGTCCGCCCGGTTTCAACACCCGTCGCGCCTCCCGAAGCACCTGGTCTTTATCGGTACAGTTTCGCAACCCGAACGCGATCGAAACCCGATCGACGCTGCGATCCGGCAGCGGCAAATGCTCCGCGTCCGCCACCACCGCCGACAACCCCCCGATCAATCCGCGTTCAACCGCCCGGTCCCGCCCAAAGCCCAGCATGGTGGGATTGATGTCGGACAAAATGACGGGTCCGCCGCCGCGACGAAGCCACCCGAACGCAATATCCCCCGTGCCCCCCGCCAGATCGAGCAGCGTGTGCCGCGGCCTCGGATCCAGCGCCGTGACAAACACATGTTTCCAGGCGCGATGAATGCCCAGAGACATCAAATCGTTCATCAGATCGTAGCGTGGCGCCACGGAATCGAAGACGGCGCGCACCATCTCCGCCTTCTCGGCGCGGGCGACGCTTCGAAAACCGAAATCGACGTTTTGCGGATTTTCGCTCATGATGGCGCCATCATAGCGCGAGGATGCGGGATGCCGGAACTCCCCGAGGTCGAGACCGTGATGCGAGGCCTTCAGGCGAGGCTCGAAGGCCGCCGGATCGTGCGCGCCGCGATCAATCGTCCCGATCTGCGCTGGCCTTTTCCCCTGGGCCTTGCCGATCGTCTGACGGGGTCGGAGGTGCTGAGTTTCCGCCGCCGCGCGAAATATATCCTCATGCGCCTCAGTGGCGGCGACTCGGTGCTCATTCATCTCGGCATGTCCGGCCGCATGAATCTCACGTTGGGCATCCCCAATTCCGTCCAGCCGCATGAACACATGTCGATCGAGGTCGATGACGGCTGGCGTGTGGGTTTCGTCGATCCCCGCCGCTTCGGTTCGGTCGATCTGGTGAAAACCGATGCCGAGGACGGCCACCGCCTGCTGGCGGGCATGGGGCCGGAGCCATTGGACGGCGCGTTCTCCGTCGCGATGCTGAACGCGGCGCTGAAAGGCAAAAAAACGCCCATCAAGGCCGCTCTGCTAGACCAGCGCATGGTCTGCGGACTGGGCAATATCTATGTCTGCGAGGCGTTGTTCCGGTCCGGGATCTCGCCGGCTCGCCAGGCGGCCACCGTGGCCGGCGCGCGCGCGGCGCGGCTGGTGCCCGCGATCAAGGCGACGCTGACAGAGGCGATCGCCGCGGGCGGGTCGTCGTTACGGGATTATGTCCAGCCCGACGGCGAACTGGGATATTTTCAGCACGCCTGGAAGGTTTACGGGCGGGAAGGTGAGAGCTGCGGGGTTTGCCCAGGAGAACCGGGCTGCGGGGGCGTGAGGCGGATTGTTCAGTCCGGGCGGAGCACGTTTTTTTGCGGGCGAACGCAAAAATAAGACCGGCTTCCCAACGGAGGCAATACCCATCGCGACGGAATCCAACGGCCGGGTGGGCGCGCGGGGGGAACCGCGACACCCCGAAATCGCAATCGACGGAATATAGGCCCGGTGGGGCCGTCTCCGTCCCGGTTCAGCAACGCCCGGTCCATTAATGCCCGGTCCCGCCAGGCGCGGGATAACCTCCCGCGCGGTTTAAACGCCCAACGGCGCGTCTTGCCCGACGACGCGTTTGTACGCCGCGCGGACCTCGTCCGAAACCCGGTGCGTGTCGTCTTTCAAATTGCGCGGCGTGATCGCGATGAACGCGATTTCCCAGTTCGCCGGCGTGGGTTGCCCAACCTTCGGCACGAACGCATGCGGCGCGCCCGGAGGATTGTGGAACTGGCTGCCACCTGTCACCGGCGTCAGGATCGGGTGTCCGTTCGCGTCGAGCGAGAAGCCCTCGGCCTCCCCCACCACATACATCGGGAATTGATCGGTGCGGCTGGCGATATGCGTGTGCAGTTCGACCTTTGGCAGGAACACGGCGGCGGCGAAGCGGCCATGCCGGTTCCGTCCGTTGCGCCAGGGGCCGGGTCCGGTCAGATCCATCGGGTTGACCAGCCGGTATTCGTCCTTGCCCAGAATGGCGCGGAGGGTTTCCTTGGGGTTGAAATCGCCGGCCGGGACCGCCGCGCGGGCCTTGCCGAACGCCTCGTATATGGACTTTGTCCATTGCAATTCGTCATCTGCCAGTTCGTGATCCAGCATCGGAATGGTCCCGGCGTCTGACATCGATGTCCCCTTCGATCTTTTGCTTTTCTTCGGTTCGATCAAGTACCATCGAAACCGAAATCCGGCAAGATCGTGCGCGGAAAGCCCCGTGCCGCCCGCGCCCAAACTTCGCGAAACCCGTGTGCCACCGCCTGCTTTCTTGCCCTCCCCCCCGGGCGCACCGCCAATCCCCACCGTTGACCGCCGCAGCGGGCCGGAGCAAGGATGCGCCCCATGATCCTGCTTATCGACAACTACGACAGTTTCACCTTCAACCTTGTCCACTTCCTTGGCGACGTTGGCGGACGGTGCGAGGTCGTGCGCAACGACAAGTTGACGGTGGCCGAAGCCATGGCGCGCCAGCCCGAAGCGATCGTGCTCTCCCCCGGCCCTCGCACGCCGAATGAGGCGGGGATTTGCCTCGATCTCATCGCCGCCGCCGCCGGGAAAATTCCATTGCTCGGTGTCTGTCTGGGCCACCAGTCGATCGGCCAGGCGTTCGGCGGCACCGTCGTTCGCGCGCCCATGCCGATGCACGGGAAACTCAGCGCGATCGGCCATGACGGGACGGGCATCCTGGAAGGCGTGCCGAGTCCGTTCAACGCCACGCGTTATCACAGTCTGATTGTCGACCGCGCAACCCTGCCGGACGTCCTGGTGCCAACGGCCTGGACCGATGACGGGATTGTCATGGCCATGCACCACCGCGACTTCCCCATCCACGGCGTCCAGTTCCATCCCGAAAGCATCGCCAGCGAGAACGGCCACCGGATCCTGGCGAACTTCCTCGCGATCGCCCGGGGGACCAATGACCGGGGGACCAACGACCGGGGGACCAACGACCGCGGCGCGGACGCCGCCGCGCGCGCCGCCTGACCCGTGTCGAACGACCTGAAACCCATTCTGGGGAAACTCGCTGCGGGCGAGACCCTGACGGCGGACGACGCCGAAGCCGCGTTCACAGTCATCATGTCCGGCGAGGCCACGCCGGCCCAGATCGGCGCGTTGCTGATGGCGATGCGCGTGCGCGGCGAAACCGTGCCGGAGATCACGGGCGCCGTCCGCGCCATGCGCGCGCGCATGACCGCGATCGCCGCCCCGGACGGCGCGATCGACGTCTGCGGCACGGGAGGCGACGGCGCGGGCACGCTGAACGTGTCCTCGGCAGTAACCTTTGTCGTGGCGGCCTGCGGCGTGAAGGTGGCGAAACACGGCAACCGAGCCTTGTCGTCGCGCACCGGCGGCGCCGATGTGCTGACCGCCCTGGGTGTCAACGTCGATGCGCCGATGGAACGGTTGGAGACGATCCTGCGCGAAGCCGGCGCGGTGTTCCTGTTTGCCCCGCGCCATCACCCGTCCATGCGCCACGCCGCCGGACCGCGCGTCGAACTCGGCACCCGCACCATCTTCAACATCCTCGGCCCGCTGTCGAACCCGGCGCGGGTGAAACGGCAACTGACCGGTGTTTTTTCGCCCGCCTGGACCCGCCCGATGGCGGAAACACTGGCGGCTTTGGGGCATGAGGCCGCGTGGCTGGTCCACGGCATGGGCCTGGACGAGCTGACCGTTGCCGGCGAAAACCAGGTCGCGTCGTTGCGCGATGGGAAAATCGAAACCTTCGTCGTGACCCCGGAAGACGCGGGCCTGACGCGGGCCCCCATTGCCGCGATCTCCGGCGGCGACCCCGCATTCAATGCCGCCGCCCTGATGGCGCTGCTACACGGGACAAAAAACGCCTATCGCGACACGGTTTTACTGAACGCGGCCGCCGCGTTGATCGTTTCTGGGCGGGCCACCGGGCTACGCGATGGCGCGAGCCAGGCGGCGCGCGCCGTCGATTCCGGCGCCGCCCTTAACGCGCTGGAAACAATGCGGCGCGTAACGTCCGCGATCTGAGATTTTCGGAGGCTCGATGCCCAACGATACCGGTTCCATTCCCGACGTCCTGCTGCGTATCTGCGCCAACACGCGGGAAGAATTGTTGGCGCGTAAAGCGAAGACCTCGCTGGACTCCCTGCGCCACGCCGTCGGGTCGGGGCCGGATCGCCCGCGCGGCTTCGGGGCGGCGTTGAAGGATGCGACCATCCGGGGCAAGTACGGGCTGATCGCGGAGATCAAAAAGGCCTCGCCGTCGGGCGGCCTGATCCGGCCGGATTTCGACCCGCCGGCGCTGGCGCGCGCTTACAAAGAAGGCGGCGCGGCCTGTTTGTCCGTGCTGACCGACGAAAAATTCTTCCAGGGCACGGCCGATCATTTCCGGGCCGCGCGGGCTGCGGTCGATCTGCCCGTGCTACGAAAAGACTTCATCCTCGATCCCTGGCAGGTCTACGAAAGCCGGGTCATGGGCGCCGACTGCATCTTGCTCATCATGGCCTGCCTGACCGACGCGGAAGCGCGGGATCTGGAAGCATTGGCGCGCGGCCTGGAAATGGACGTGCTGGTGGAGGTCCACGACAGGCGCGAACTCGACCGCGCGTTGGGACTGGAAACCTCGCTGATCGGGATCAACAACCGCGATCTGCGGACGCTGAAGACCGACCTCGCGACGACGGAGGAACTGGCGCCGCTGGTGCCGCCGGACCGGTTTCTGGTCGCCGAAAGCGGCATTCGTAACACCGCCGACCTACGCCGCCTGGCCGCCGTCGGCCCGAATTGCTATTTGGTGGGTGAGAGCCTGATGCGCCAGGACGACGTCGCCGCCGCCGTGCGCGCGCTTCTGGGCGACAGCGGGCGGGCCGCGTGAGCGGCGGATTTACCCATTTCGATGCCGCGGGGAATGCGGTTATGGTCGATGTCTCGGCCAAACCCGTGACCGCGCGCACCGCGACTGCGCGCGCCCGCGTGGTCATGGAGGCCGCGACCCTGGCGATGATCGAGGCCGGAACCGCCAAGAAGGGCGACGTACTGGGCGTGGCCCGGATCGCCGGGATCATGGCGGCGAAACGGACGGCGGATTTGATTCCCCTGTGCCATCCGTTGCCGATCGCCGCCGTGGTGCTGGAACTGACGCCGGATCGCGCGGGGAACGCCATCGAGATCGCCGCGACGGTGCGCACCACCGGCCAGACCGGGGTGGAAATGGAGGCGCTGACAGCCGCGAGCGTGGCGGCGCTGACGGTTTACGACATGTGCAAGGCCGTCGATCGCGGCATGCGGATCGAAGGACTGCGTGTCGTACACAAGGCCGGCGGGAAGTCGGGCGCGTTCAGCCAGGACTGAGAGGCCACATGCGCCTATCCACCGGTTGACCCGTGCCTCGGGCGGGCGGATCATCCGGGTAGCCTCACCTCCAGGAACCCGATCCCATGCCCTTGGAATCCATCGAAACCGCCGAACTCAGCCTCTCCGACACGCGCTGGCAGGCGCGGGTGGACCTTGCCGCCGCGCATCGCCTCGCGGTGATGCATGGCTTCAACGAGGGGATTTTCAACCATTTCACCCTGCGCGTGCCGGGCACCAACGACCGGTATTATCAAATTCCGTTCGGCCTTTACTGGTCGGAAGTCACCGCCAGTTGCTTCATGGAAATCGGCTACGACGGCACCCGCCTGTCCGGCGAGGGCGAGGTGGAGCGCTCCGCCTATTGCATTCACGCGCCGATCCATCGCCTGAACGCGAAGGCCGCCGCTGTTTTCCACACGCACATGCCTTATACCAGCGCGCTGTCGCGGCTGGACGATCAGAGCATCCTGCCAATCGGCCAGACCGAACTCGGGACGCTGGTGCACACGGCTTATGACGACCTCTACACCGGCCCGGCGTTCGATCCGGCGGAGGGTGAGCGGCTTGCTGCGGTGCTTGGCGACAAGACGGTGCTGATGATGGCCAACCACGGCGTGGCGACATTTGGCCAAACCGTTTCGGAGGCGTACGATCGCCTTTACTACATGGAACGCGTGGCGCAGGTGCAGCTTTACGCGATGTGGACTGGGCGGAAGCTGAAGACGTTGCCTCAGGACGTCGTCGATCACACGTTGACCGAATTCAAGAAGAATTCGTACCAGTACGGCGGCAAGCCAACCCATGCCTGGCATTTCGACGCGCTGAAGCGTCTGCTGGACAAGAAGGAGCCTGACTACAAGGACTGACACCGAAACAAAAAACGGAGGAAACCATGAAAATCGATCGCCGTCATCTCGCCTTACCCGCGCTCGCCATCGGTCTTCTGGGTATCCGCCCGGCGATGGCGGCCACTGCGGACGAAACCGCCGTCGCAAAGAACCTGGAGGCGTTTCGCGCGGCCCAGGCGAGCAAGGATGGAAAAGCACTCGAGGCGCTGGTCGCGCCGGAACTTAGCTACAGCCATTCCGACGGCCGCGTCGAGGACAAGGCGGCTTTCCTCAAAGGCGCCACCGGCACGGCGAGCAAAACCCTGTCCCTGGTCTACAAAGATCCCTCGATCCGCGTCGTCGGCGACGCCGCGATCGTGCGCTTCCACTGGATGGCGGAAAGCGAAACCGTCGCCGATGGCAAGAAAAGTTCCACAAATCTGCATATCCTGATGAACTGGCAAAAGCAGGCGGGACAGTGGAAATTGCTGACCCGCGCATCGACGAAGCTCTGATACATCGAATCCTGGGGAGGACCGGATGGACCAATCGACGCGCGATTTCGCCACTTGCGTCTGGCCCGAAGGTCTGACCCGGGTCCCCTATTGGGTTTACCGCGACCCCGGCGTCGCGCGCGACGAACAGGCGCGCCTCTTCGAGGGACCGGCCTGGCATTATCTCTGCCTGGAAATCGACATCCCCGAAATTGGCGATTACCGCGCGACATCGGTGGGGTCCATGCCCGTCGTCGTCTCGCGGGCCGAGGACGGGGAGGTCGCCGCTTTCGAAAATCGCTGCGCCCATCGCGGCGCATTGATCTGTTTGGACGATGCGGGCAAAGGCAAAGACTTCCACTGCGTCTATCACGCCTGGCGTTACGATCTGCGCGGCAATCTGAAGTCGATCGCCTTTCGCCATGGCGTGAATGGCCAGGGCGGCATGCCCGAAAACTTCGACATGGCCGCGCACGGCCCGCGCAAGCTGCGCGTGACCACGGTTTGCGGCCTTGTCTTCGGCACGCTGGCCCAGGACGCCCCGGCGTTCGAGGATTATGTGGGGCCGGAAGTGATGGCGCGCTTTCGCCGCGTACTGCACAAGAGGTTGGAAGTCATCGGACGCTTTACGCAGCCGCTGCCGTGCAACTGGAAACTCTACATGGAAAACGTGCGCGACACGTACCATGCGAGTTTGTTGCACACGTTCTTCACGACGTTTCGCATCACCCGGCTCAGCCAGGGCGGCGGCGTCATGGTTGGGGCCAACGGCGTCGCACACGCCAGCACGACGCTTGCCGCGCTGCCCGGTCCCGACGACAGTTATGCCGGGATGCGCGCGGACAACCAGGGGTTCCAGTTGAAGGATCCGTCTTTCCTGTCCTCGGTCGCGGAATTCGGCGACAATATCCAATTGCAGATATTGTCCATTTTCCCCGGGTTCATTCTACAGCAAATTCACAACGCGCTGGCCATCCGCCAGATCGTTCCCCGCGGCCCCGATAAAATGGACCTCAACTGGACCTGTATCGGTTTCGCCGACGACACGCCGGAGCTGCGAACGATGCGCCTGAAACAAGGCAATCTGGCCGGACCGGCGGGCCTCGTGTCGATGGAGGACGGCGCGGTCGGCGGCTTCGTCCAACGCGGCATTGCGGCGGCGAACCACGAATCGTCCGTGCTGGAAATGGGTGGTGCCAGCGCCGAGACCTCTGAAACACGGGCCACCGAGGCCTCGGTGCGCGGCTTCTGGAAAGCCTGGCGCGCCCATATGGATCTGTGATCGCGATGACCGATGCCGCCACGCTGTTCGAGATTTCCGCTCTGAACGCCGCCTGTGCCGCGGCGATCGATGACGGCCGGCTGGAAGAATGGCCCGAATTCTTCCACGCCGATTGCCTTTATAAGATCACCACCGCCGACAACGTGGCCAAGGGCTACCAGGCCGGAATCGTCTATGCCGATAGCAGGGCGATGCTGGAAGATCGGATCGCCGCGCTGCGCAAGGCGAACATCTACGAGCGCCAGCGTTACCGCCACATTCTGGGTATGCCACTCATTTCGACTGGGCTGGACGGGCGCGTCGTCTCCGAAACCTCGTTCCTGGTCGTGCGCACGATGCGCGAGGGCCAGATGGATGTCTTCGCCGTGGGCGTCTATCGCGACCGGCTCTGCCGCGACGCCACCGGTGCATGGCGGTTCGCGGAGCGGATCGCGATCTGCGACAGCCCGCGGTTCGACACCCTGCTCGCGATCCCGCTCTGACCCGGCCGCCGCGCTTTCCGCGGGGAATATGCCGCAGGGGCGTTTTGCCCCCTTGCCCGACGCGCGCCGCGCAATACACTCAGTGTTTCGCCAGCCCGTGGTTGCCAGAACGATGAAATCGCCAACGACCGAGACGCCGACCCACCTCGACGCCATCGACAAACGCATCCTGGGGGCTCTGCAGGAGAACGGGCGAATCACCAATATCGCCCTCTCGCGCGTCGCGGGGGTCTCGGCGCCGCCATGTCTGCGCCGGGTTCGCGCGCTGGAGGAGGCGGGGGTCATCCGCGGCTACCACGCAGATACCGATCCGCAGAAGCTGGGGTGGGAGATCACCTTCTTCGCGATCGTCGGCCTGGACAGCCAGAAAGACGCCGTTCTGTCGGCCTTCGAACAACTGGTCGCGCTGTGGCCCGAGGTCCGCGAGTGCCACATGATCCGGGGCGGCGGCGATTTTCTGCTGCGCCTGGTCGCGCGCGACACCGGGCATGAGAACCAATTGACCCAGCGGTTGACCGGGCTGCCGACCGTCAGCCGGGTGCAGACGTTACAGACGATTCGCACCAGCCGCAGCCTCGCCGGCGTGCCGCTCTGACCGGCGCCGCCTGGCCACGACGTGAAGGCCCAGAAGACCGGCGGCGAAGAAGGCGAGGGTCGATGGTTCGGGGATGTTCGCCGGATTGGGGGCGGTTTCGACGTTGCCGTCGATCGACGCGGCGTCCAGCGGGCGCGCTGGACCCGATAACGAGGTCAGGTAAGCGGCATCGGACAGAGACCGTTCTGTCACCGCCGGGATCGTGGTCGCGGTTTCCATGGCCACAACATGCGCGTCTCCCTCGATTCCGTTCGGCGCGGGCTCAATGGCGATGGTCACCGTGGTCCGATTGTCGAGGCGAATCACCAGGCGCGAATCCGCGCTGGCACCGGCGGTGCGTACGTTAAAAACCGCAAGGCCGTTCGCCATGACGACATCCTGGTCGTCTGTTCCTCGCCCCTGCCCCGATGGGCGCGCGCGATGTCCGCCCGGGGCTGCCGTGTAACCGGCACCAGGAGTTTTGGGCGCATCCCCGTCCGCCAGTGTCCAGGGGCCCGTCGGAAACCGGGCGCAGGCCAGGGCAAAGTCCGGCCATTCGGCATCGAAAGCGAGGTGCGGCGGAAACAGCACGCCGCCCGCTGGGCAGGGCGCTGCGACCGCGGGCGCGATGGCCGCACCCAGCCCGATCGTCCACGAAATCCCCATGGTCAGCCATCCCGAGCGCATATTCGTCCCTTCCGCGCGAAATCGTCTCGGGGTCGAACGTAGGCGGCAAATCCTCAACATATCGTTAACGCCGTGGCGTTTCGCCTCGCCCGGCCACGCTGGCCGTTGCCCAGGGTTTTCGATGGCGACGCGCCAAAAAGCCGCTCAGGCGGTTCGCGTCGCCTCCGCCGTTGCCCGGGCGGGCAACCGGTCGCGCAACCGTAAGAGCGAGATTTGCTCGATCTGGCGCAACGCCTCTTGGTATTCTTGCGCCGCGTTGTTCCCCAGACGCGCCTCGAACGCCGCGACGATGTCGTCCTGACTTTTGCCCTTCACGGCGAAAATGAACGGAAAGCCGAACTTTGCTTTGTAAGCCTCATTCAGCGAAGTGAACCGGCGCAACCCGTCCGGTGTCAGGCGATCCAACCCCGCCGAACCCTGCTCCGCCGCGGAATCCGCCGTCAGTCCCTTGGCCAGCGCGAGCCTGCCGGCAAGGTCGGGATGGGCGTCGATCAACCGGCGCTTTTCATCGCCGGTCATGTCGCGCATGACAGCGATCAACGCGCCGTGCAGGCCCTCGGCGGTGTCATGGCCGCTTGCCAGTCCGGCGCGATGCGCGCGCTCCGCGATCGCGGGCGTGTGCTCGAAAATATCGCCGAACCGCTCCACGAACAGCGCCCGTGGCATGCCAGAGGGACGATATCCGCCGGCGGGCGGGTGCGTCGCGATCCAATGGCGCGCGATGTCGAGCCGTGTCGCCACCCAAACATGTTCGTGGCTTTTGACATGGTCGAGAAAGCGCGCGACCGCAGCCGCGCGCCCAGGACGCCCGGCCAGACGGCAATGCAGGCCAACAGAGAGCATGCGGGGACGATCCGAGCCCTCAGCATAAAGTACATCGAACGAGTCCTTCAAATACGCGAAAAACTGATCTCCCGAATTGAAACCCTGCGGCGTGGCAAACCGCATGTCGTTCGCGTCGAGCGTATAGGGAACCATGAGTTGTGGCCCGTGCGGCCCTTCGACCCAGTACGGCAAATCATCGGCATAGCTGTCGGCAGAATAAAGAAACCCTTGTTCCGCCATCGCGATATCCAGAGTATTGGCTGAACAGCGCCCCTGGTAGAAACCCAACGGCCGCGACCCGGCGATCTCGGTATGCAGGCGGATCGCCCGATCGATATGGTCCGCCTCGTCCGCCCGCGAGAAATCCTTGTATTCGATCCATTTGAGTCCGTGCGAGGCGATTTCCCAGCCGGCCTCGTTCATCGAGGCAACGATCTCGGGACAGCGCGCCATCGCGGTCGCGACGCCGAAGACGGTCAACGGCAGGCCGCGTTCCGTGAACATGCGCCACAGCCGCCAGTAACCGGCCCGCGCGCCATATTCGTAAATGCTTTCCATGTTCCAATGCCGTTGTCCCGGCCACGCCTGGGCGCCAACGATTTCGGACAGGAACGCCTCCGACGCGGCGTCGCCGTGCAGGATGTTGTTCTCGCCGCCCTCTTCGTAATTGATAACGAATTGCACGGCGATTCGCGCGCCTTGGGGCCATTGCGCATGCGGTGGCGTGCGGCCATGCCCAACAAGGTCGCGCGGATACGGATCCGTTGTCACGGCGGTCAACTCCCTCGGTAGGTTGAATAGCTCCACGGCGAGACCAGCAACGGAACATGATAGTGCCCCCCGGCATCGGCCACGGTGAAACGAATGGGCACGACATCGAGAAACGGCGGGGACGCCGTGCGTGTGCCGGTGGCGGCGAAATAGGCGCCGATGTGGAAGCTGAGCATATAAGTCCCGGGTTGGTAGGCGTCACCGCTCAGCATTGGCTCGCCTGTGCGCCCGTCGGCATCGGTAACGGCCCGGCGGACAAACAGCCAGGCGTCATCTGGCGCCAGACGATGAAGTTCCACCGTCACGTTCGCAGCCGGTCCGCCCGCGACGGTGTCCAGCACATGTGTCGACAGCCGTCCCATGATTCAGAGTCTCCCCCGGCGCGATATCCCGTCAGCATAGCGTTTTCCCACGGGTTCATTGTCAAAAGAAATTCGAAAAACTTCGCAACTTATCGTCAGTGACGGCGCGCGGGTTTGTGTCCTAGGCTGTTGGGGTTTGGGAGCCGTGGGACCGATTCGTCCCGCGGCGAAGCAATTGTGGACATCGGGAGGATCGGAGATGCCGGACACGGCGAACGTTACAGGCGTGCATCCCGTCGATGAAATACTGCCCCCGCCGAAGCTCCTGGCGTTGGGGCTGCAACACGTTCTTGTCATGTATGCCGGCGCCATCGCGGTGCCGCTGATCGTTGGCAGGGCCTTGAAACTATCGCCCGAGCAAACGGCGTTGCTGATCAACGCCGACCTGTTGGCCTGCGGTATCGTTACGATCATCCAATCCCTGGGTGTGACACGGTGGTTTGGAATCCGGCTGCCGGTGATGATGGGTGTGACCTTCGCGGCGGTCGGGCCAATGTTGGCGATCGCGAATGACGCGTCCCTCGGCGAACCCACCGCGCGGTTGCTGACAATTTTCGGCGCTGCGATCGCGGCCGGCATTTTCACGACGATCGTCGCGCCGTTGTTGAGTTTCATGCTGCCGCTGTTCCCGCCGGTCGTGACGGGGTCGATCATTCTGATCATCGGCGTGTCGTTGATGCGGGTTGGCGTCAATTGGGCCGCCGGTGCGCCGGTGCCGAGTATTCCGACCTACGGCGATCCCTTCAATCTCGGTATGGCCGGTTTTGTTTTGGTATCGATTCTCCTGTTTACGCGGTATCTGCGTGGCTTCCTCGGCAATATCGCCGTGTTGCTGGGGATCGTCGCGGGCTGCCTGGTTTGTTACGCCGTGTTCGGCACCATGAATTTGGCGAAGGTCGCGTCGGCGCCCTGGTTCGCTTTGATCCTGCCGCTGCAATTCGGGATGCCGATCTTCCATCCGGCGCATATCTTGACGATGTGCGTCGTCATGATCGTCGTCATGATCGAATCCGCGGGGATGTTCCTGGCGTTGAGCGACATGACCGGAAAGAAGCTCGATCAGGCGGATATCACGCGCGGACTGCGCACGGATGGCATCGGCACGCTGATCGGCGGGTTGATGAATACGTTTCCATACACCTCTTTTTCCCAGAATGTCGGACTGGTCGGGGTGACGGGCATCCGGTCCCGGTGGGTGACGGTCGCGGGGGGCGGCATCATGGTCGTCATGGGCCTGGTGCCGAAACTCGGGGCGCTGGCGGAGGCCATTCCGCTTTATGTGCTCGGTGGCGCGGGAATTGTGATGTTCGGCATGGTGGCCGCCACGGGCGCGCGCATTCTGGCGGATGTGGATTTCCGGGCAAACCGGTTCAACCTGTTCGTGGTGGCGCTGTCAGTCGGTTTCGGATTGATCCCGCTGGTCGCGCCCGAGTTCTTTTCGAAGATCGTCAAACTCGCACCGGCGCTGAAGCCAATTCTCGACTCTGGCATCCTGCTGACGGCGCTGGTCGCGTTGCTGCTGAACCTGTTCTTCAACGGGGCTGGCAGCCGGGACGACGCGGTCGCGGCGGCACGGCGCACGGCGCATGGGACGGAATAGAGCCGCAAAGCGCGATCGCCTGAGGCATGGTTTTCGGGGGACGCGCGGCGCGTCCGTTCGATATCCGCGATTTTCCGGACGATGGGGCTGAAATCCATCGGCCCGGCACGGCGAATGGCGAGAGCGGCCCGATTGACAAACAAAGCGCCACGGTTCGGGTTCCGTGACGGCGATAGCAGGGGTCAGACACGATGGATGCCGTATTCGCGGAATGGGGTGGATTGCTGCTGCGTTGGCTGCATATCGTCGCCGGGATCGCCTGGATCGGTTCCTCGTTTTATTTCATGCATCTCGATGCGTCGATCAAAACAATCCCGGCCATTCCGGCGGGCAAAGGGGGCGAGGCGTGGGAAGTCCACGGCGGCGGTTTTTACCAGGTCCGGAAATATTTGATCGCGCCGGATACCCTGCCATCCGAATTGATGTGGCATAAATGGGAAGCCTACACGACGTGGTTATCGGGGTTTTCCCTGCTGATCTGGGTCTATTACCTCGGGTCCGATCTCTATCTGATCGATCCGGAAGTACGGGAGCTGTCGCCGCTGGCCGCCGCCGCAATCGGGGTCGGGGGGCTTACGATCGGCTGGTTCGTTTACAACGCGCTGGTGAGTTCCAAGCTGGCCGATAACGAGGTTCTGCTGGCCGCGATTGGCTTCGCGTTCATCATGGCCATGGCCTGGTTCTTCCAGCAAATGTTCACGGGCCGCGGCGCGTTGATCCACACCGGCGCACTGATGGGTACGATCATGAGCGGCAACGTTTTCATGAACATTATCCCGAACCAGAAGAAAGTCGTCGCCGATTTGATTGCCGGCAGGGAGCCAAATCCAGATTTCGGCAAGCAGGCAAAAACCCGGTCGCGGCATAACAATTATCTGACCCTGCCCGTGCTGTTTCTGATGATCTCGGGCCACTATCCGCTGACCTTCACCTCGCCTTATGCCTGGATCATGGTCGGATTCGTTCTGGTCGCGGGCGCGGTTATCCGGCATTTTTACAACGAACGTCACGCCGGCCGCGGCGATCGGTGGTGGGCCTGGGGGTTGGCCGCCGGTTGCATGGCGGCCGTCGTCGCCATCAGCATGTTTTCCAACGCCCAGGGACGCGAGAAACTGGGCTTGAACGCGATCGAACCGGCGCAGATCGCATCGAATCGCCATGTGCCAGACGCAGTGGACGACATCGTCACAAGCCGGTGTTCGATGTGCCATGCGGCGGCGCCGGTTTGGGCTGGGATCGCGTCCCCGCCCAAAGGCGTCCAACTCGATTCCCAAATGCAGATCGCCCGCCACGCGGACGCGATCAGGGTCCAGGCGGTGATGACCCATGCGATGCCGCCCAGTAATATCACGCGGATGACGGGCGAGGAGCGCGCAGTCCTCGCGGCGTGGCTGGCGAAGCGGTAGGCGCCGGGTTCCATCCGTTTCCAGAGGGCCGTTTCCAGAGGGACGCGGCTGGGCGACGGCCATGTCCGCGCGGTTCGAGCGCGTGCAGTTTCGGGCACGCGGAGACATGAAACGGAGAAGCTCGCTCAGGGGGGATAGGGTGTGCGGTCGTCGACGTTCTTGATGGATATGCCTGGGTCAGACCTGCGCCGCTGCCAACACTCTCATGCCTGCCGGTGCGCACCCGTTGAGAGAATTGGAGGTCCGGGCCGGAATCGAACCGGCATACGCGGATTTGCAGTCCGATGCATCACCACTCTGCCACCGGACCCCCGAGGCGCGGGCGGTATATCGTTCGTGCGGGGGGGGCGGGTCAAGAGCGGCGGCACAAGATTCCGCGCACGCGCTGCCTTTGCGAGCCCCGATAGCCCGCTGTATAAGGGCGCGACACTGACAGAATGAGCCTCCGATGGCCCCGGCCGCGACCGACGATTTCCTGCACGACGCCCGCAAGCGGATGGTGGACAGCCAGCTCCGCCCGAACAAGGTGACCGATCCGCGGATTCTCGCTGCCATGCGCGCCTTGCCGCGGGAGGCCTTTCTGCCGCCCGCGCGGCTTCCTCTGGCGTACGCCGATCAGAACGTTCCTCTGGGCGATGGGCGCATGCTGTTGCAGCCGATGACCTTGGCGCGCCTGGTCCAGGCGACCGTCCCCGTGGCTGGCGACCGCGTGCTGGTCGTGGGTGCGAACACCGGATACGCCGCCGCGCTGTTCGCCGCCCTTGGCTGCGCGGTCGTGGCATTGGAACAAGCCGGACCTCTGGCCGATCTCGCGAAGACCGCTCTGGCCGCGACCGCCCCCGCCGTGATCGTCGCGACCGGCCCCCTCCCCGCCGGTTGGGCGGCTGGCGCACCCTACGACGTGATCCTGATCGACGGCGCCGTGCCCGAAGTGCCCGCGGCGATCGCGGCGCAGTTGAACCGGCAAACCGGCCGTCTGGTGGCGATCGTTAACACCGACGGACGGACGAGCCACGCGGTCCAGGCGGAACCCACCGCCGCGGGCCTGTCGGTCCGGTCGCTGTTCGATTGCCTGTGCCCGGTCATCCCCGCTTTCGCGCGGGCGCCCGCTTTCGAGTTTTGAAAGTTTTGGAGAAATCGCGGCCGGATCGGCCAAAAAACCGGCCTACGTTAACCCTTCTGTAACATCGCGCGCCCATGATCGCATGCGTGGCCAGCACTGGCCATGCGTTTGTACGCTTCGCAATGGCGCATGGGCGCGGACTGTGGCAGAGTTTCGTCAATGGGTTGCGGCCCGGGGCGCATGCGCGTCCGGCCGATGGCCATTGTCGCTGAATGGTGGTGTCGCATGGGTTCGCGTTTCGGTCTGTATCTCCCCCTGTTCGCCGCGGCTTTTTCGGGGCCGGTGTACGCGCAGGCCCCATCTGGCGCTGCTCCGGCAGGGGCCGTGCCACCCGCGCCGATCTCGCTGGCGCCGCCCAAAGCGGCACCGATGCCCGCCGTCGCGACACCGGTTCATGCGTCTCCGGGTCAGGCGTCTCCGGGTCAGGCGACACCGGGTCAGGCGTCTCCGGGGCAACCTCCCGCACCCCCGCCGGTCGCGCGGGCGCGGGTCGTACCCCCCAAAGCGGACACCGCCGCCGCGACGGCGGCGCCAAGGTCGCAACTGGCTATGCCAAAGCCGGGGCCGAAATCCCCGCCGGTGGTGCAGTCCGATGTCAGAAAGCCGGTTTCCGCCGCGCCGCCGCCCGCGTTGCGGCAAACCTCGATCGGCATTCCGCGCACGCTGACCGAAGCATTGGCGGCGACCTATGCCAACCACCCCGCATTGCAGGCGGAACGTGCGAAGGTCCGGGCGACCGACGAAAATGTGCCCACTGCGCTTGCGGGCTGGCGGCCGACCGTTCAGCTCTCGGGCACTGCGGGCTATGCCGACGGTCTCAGCCGCGCCTACAACTTCTCCACAAACCGCTCGCTGAAGTCGCCAACGACGCGCGCGATCGCCACGGGCACCATGCAGGCGTCCCAGACGCTTTATAATGGCGGCAGAACCCAGGCGAGCATCAACCGCGCCAAGAACCTCGTGATGGGCGAACGCGCGACTCTGATCGCGCAGGAACAAACCAGTTTCACCGCCGCCGTCACCGCTTATGTCGGCGTGATTCAGGCGCAGCAGCAGTTAGAGCTGAACCGCAACAACGAACTGGTTCTGTCGAAGCAGTTACAGGCGACGAACGACCGGTTCCGGGTTGGGGAAATCACCCGCACGGACGTCGCGCAGGCGCAGGCCGCACTGGCGGGCGCGCGGGCGCAACGGGAAACGTCGGAGGGTTCGTTGCAAACCGCGCGGGGCGTGTTCCAGCAAATCATCGGTGTTCTGCCACCCGCCGATCTGGTCCCGCCGCAGCCTTTGGCACTGCCTTTGAAATCGGAGACCGAGGCGATCGCCTTGGCCGCATCGAACAATCCTCAGGTCATCGCGGCGCAATTCGCCGATGCCGCCGCGAAAGACGCGGTGGAGGTCGCCGTGGCCGCGCTGATGCCGCAGTTGTCGGTGCAGGCGCAGGCGTTCCAGCAAAACAACCAAAGCGGCTGGAGTACCCAGGCCAACGGCTATCAGGTGCTCGCTCAGTTGACAGTGCCGGTCTACCAGGGCGGGTCCGAATATGCCGCCGTGCGCCAGGCCCGTCAGCAGCAGCAGGTCACGCAGCGCCAGTTGGACGATGCCCGCCGGACAGCGGTGCAGAACGCGGTGCAGGCGTGGGAAACTTTGGTCGCCGCGCGCGCCGCCGCGCAGAGCACGCGATCGCAAATCCGCGCCAACGAAATCGCGTTGGAAGGTGTGGAGCGCGAAGCCATCGTCGGCAGCCGCACCACGCTCGACGTGCTGAACGCGCAGCAGCAGTTGCTGAATTCGCGCACGTCCCTGGTGGCGAACCTGGCGCAGGTGGTGAACGCCTCTTACGCGGTCGCAGCGGCAGTCGGTCGCCTGACCGCGCGGGATATGCATCTGCCGGTGCCGCTGTACGACGAGACCGCCTATTACACCGCGGTCAGCAACCGCTGGATCGGGCTCGGAGATTATGCCACGGGCCAGCCGGGCCGCTGAACCGGTCGAGAAACCCAGCCGGGCTGTTGAGCCGGTCGAGCAACAAGGAGAGCCATGAGCGGATCGCAGTCGCAGGCCCCGGGTCACCCAGGGACCGGTCAGGGCAATGTCGCGGGCGCCGACCCGTCGATGGAAGACATCCTCGCCTCCATCCGCCGCATCCTGAGCGAGGAGGAAGCGCCTGCGGCGGAACTGGCCCCCGCCGCCGCGCCACCAGGTC
>JAYWAX010000056.1:0-2554 GCA_043782125.1 Acetobacteraceae bacterium
CGACCGCGCCCTCGGAACCGGCGACGGCGGCTCCGTTCGCGAAGAACTCGCCGCGCGGGATCATCCGATGCCCTCCGTCGCGAGGTGTTGCCGCGCCCGATGGCCCGGTCGAGCCGTGCCATGACGGGTAGAGGCGCAGCGGCGTCGTTCAGGCGATCGCCCTGGCCCGGCCCGCTCGCAAAGGTGGCATTCGTCCGGGAATTCTGCTTTAACCCGGCACCATATGATCGATTTCGTCCCCGCGCCCGCGACATTGCCCCCCGGCCAGCGAGTCTACGCCATCGGCGATGTCCATGGATGTCTGGATCGGCTCGCCTCCCTGCACGAACAGATCGCGGAGGACCTCGCCAATCGGCCGGTCGAGTCGTCCGTGCTGGTGCATCTGGGCGATTATGTCGATCGCGGCCTGGACAGTGCCCAAGTGATCGATTGGCTCAGCGGCGGGGCGCCGGTGCCGGTGGACCGCGTCGTAAATCTGACCGGCAATCACGAAGACATGATGCTGGCGGCGCTGAAAGGCACCGACAAGGACGCCAACACCACCTGGCTGTCCAATGGCGGCGCCGATTCGCTGCTAAGCTGGAATATTTCCCGCAAAGTCCCGCCGATCGAATGGGCCAGCCTGATCCCCGCCGAACACCAGGCGTTCCTCCGCGCCTTGGACGTCAGCTACCGGCTCGGCGGTTACCTGTTTGTCCACGCGGGAATCCGCCCCCGGGTGCCGATCGAACAGCAGGAGCGGCACGACATGCTCTGGATCCGGGAGCCGTTTTTGTCCTGGGAGCCAGAGTTCGAGGCCGTGGTCGTGCATGGCCATACCCCCAAACAGGAACCGGTTATCCGCCCCAATCGCATCGGGATCGACACCGGCGCGGTGATGGGCGGCGTGCTGACCTGCGCGGTGCTGGAAGACGATCGGCTCGGGTTTCTGCGGGCGTAAGGCAACGCCGGTAAATAAGTGCGCTGGCACCTCGGCAAAGTTGCTGTATAGAACAATAGCACAGGGCTTGGTCAACACGGTCGATCGATTCGATGATCGTTGAGCCAGCCCTGCGGGCGTCCTTGACACAAATGTGCCGGCGCCGAACGATCCGCCGCATGACACACGATGCGATGGACCCGATCGACGAAGCGCGAAAACTTGTGCCCGCGTTGGCCGCCCGCGCGGCGGCAGTGGAAGCCGCCCGCACCGTCGCCGACGAAACCATCGCGGACTTCCATCGCGCCGGCCTCCTGCTTGTGCTGCAACCCCGCCGCTTCGGCGGGCACCAGGCCAGCTTCGGCGTCTTTTCGCACATCGTCGAAATCCTCGCGGAAGGCTGCGCCGCCTCCGCCTGGGTTTACGCGGTACTGGGCGAGCACCAATGGATCCTCGCCTGCATGCCAGAGCAGGCGCAGGACGATGTCTGGGGCGCCAACCCGCGCGCCGTCGCCTCGTCGTCGCTGGCGCCCCGAGAATCGGCGCGCGACGCGGCGGGGGGATGGCGGCTGAGCGGGCGCTTCCCCTTCTCCTCCGGCTGCCGCCACGCTCAATGGGCCATACTGGGCGCCAAATGCACGGGCGGCACCCGTTATCTGCTCGTCCCCCTGAACCCGGCCGAGATCGAGGACGACTGGGACGTACTGGGCTTGCGCGGCACCGGCAGCCGGTCCCTGATCCTGAACGATGTCTTCGTCCCCCGGCACCGCAGCGTGCTGCTGAGCGATCTTTACCAAGGCACCACGCCGGGCGCTGCCGTCCATCCCGATTACTCGCTGCTGCGCGCCCCGCGCGGGGCGCTGGTGCCATTCTCCCTGCCCGGCGTCGGCTTTACCCTGGCGCGGCGCGCTTTGGCGCTGGTCTCGGAATCCCTGCGCACCCGCCTGTCCCGTGGCATCCGCGTCATGGGCGAATCGGAAGTCGCCCAACAGCAACTGGGCCTGGCCGCCGCCGAAATCGAAACCGCCGGGTTGATCGTGAACGCGCGGCGGGCGGACACGCTGGCGCTGGTCGATTCCGGCCACCCGGTCCTGCCAGAAATGGCCGCGCGCAATCGCCGGGATATCGCCTTTGCCCTCTGGCAGGCGCGGGCCGGGATGGAGAGGCTGGTCGAACTGGCGGGCGCGCGCACCGTTTACAACGCCGACCCGCTGCAAGGCTTGTGGCGGGACCTGGCGACGATCTCCACGCATACGGTCGTATCTCGGCATTTGGGCATGGTGCCCTATGGCCGGATGCTGCTGGGATTGCCGCCCGCTGCGGGCGAGGCCTGACCGCGGCGGCATGTCCTGGTCACGGCCGCCGGAGGACTGCGGTGGGCCCGCCGCCAACGCGGAACCTCAAGAACCCGGGGTCAACTGACGGAGGCGCCCGCCGCAACCCAGGCGGGACGGTCGCCAGTCCACCCAGCGCCCAGGAATGGGTGCGATTCAAGGGTGTGGGGAACGACACCAAGTGGCCCATGAACTGACACAGGCCGTTACATGGCGTCATCCTCGGCGAAGGCCGAGGACCCACGCCTTCCGCCAGCAAATACAAAGGCGTGTGTGGTCCGCCTACGCGGACCATGACACG
>JAYWAX010000057.1:0-2553 GCA_043782125.1 Acetobacteraceae bacterium
CCAGTGAGGTGTGGTAAATCCGCGTCTCCTTCTCGATCGCATTTTTGGTTTCA
Source organism: Acetobacteraceae bacterium (assembly GCA_043782125.1). Classification (GTDB taxonomy): domain Bacteria; phylum Pseudomonadota; class Alphaproteobacteria; order Acetobacterales; family Acetobacteraceae; genus Rhodopila. The sequence continues at coordinate 54 of JAYWAX010000057.1, forward strand.
CGCTTGCTTTCAACCATCGCGACGTCGTTCAGTCCGGACCAGCCGTGACGCTTTCGCAGCCAGTCGACGTCGTGAATGACAGTGATGGTCCGGGTCTCGATGCGGCCACCGTTATCGGCATCGATTGTCTCCGCCCGGCTGATTGTCGTATCTGCGAAATCCTTTGTCTTCTGCCCGGCGATGAACCGGTGGACATCTTCACGCAATGACCCCTGATTCTCACGACTCCCCTCATTTTCAAACCACCCCGAAAGTATTGGCGAAGACCGGGACTTCGGCGAGCATCGCGGCGAAGCGCTCTGCCAGCGGGAGCAGGCATTTATCAAGCATCGCCGGGATAAGATCGTATAGCATGCAGCCCTGACGGAACAACGAATGGGTGCGGCGTTTTGCGGTATTGGATTTCAGCATCCGGTCGTACCCGAGGCTTTCGCCAGCCGCGCCGAGCAGCGTCAACAACGCAATGGCCAGCGCATTCAACAACCACAACCGGTCGCGGCGGGCGGGCGTGCCGACGCGGATCGATCCCATTCCCATGCCGAAGCGGATATCCTTGGTATCGCGGAAACCGCATTCGATACCCCAACGTTTGCCGTACAGTCCCTTCAGGAAGCTCGCTGTCGCGTCCTTATAACTGGTGGCCAGACACCAGGCCCCTTTCATATCCTTGTCGCGGACACAGACCACGGTTCCAACCTGGTATCGATCCGCCGTCACCCGGGCGTCCGGTAACACCGTGGCCCGCCCGCCCGGCCCCACCCAGCCCAGGGCTGTGCGCTCTTCGCCCTCCGCCGCCGTCACCTTGATGTTGCCGCGGAAGCGGATGACGTAATCGAAGTGCAGTTCGTCGGTCAGCACCCGGTAAAGCTTCTGGTCGCCAAAGCCACGGTCCGCGACAATACAGACCGCGACGCCATCCGGCAGCATGTCGGCCAGGCGGACCAGCACCCGGTATTCATACTCATTGCGGTGGTTTTTCAGCGTGCCGGTATCCACCGTCAGCCAGACCAGCGGCGTCGCGCGGCCGTGCTTTGTCAGCAGCGACAGCATGACGGTGGTTTGTTTATCGTGGTCGAAATCGGTCCAGTCCATCGCGACCTTGATATCGGTGCGCGCGCCCACGACGTGGCGGACCCAGTGGGGCAGGATCGTGTCGAGATCTATTCCGTCGTTGGAAAGCAGCCGGTCGACCTGTTTGATCGCATGTTTCGGTGTCAGACCGCGCGCGAGGGCGAGGCCCTGGCCGATTGTATGAACCGCCAGGGACGTGGTTCTGACAACGCCAAGAGTCGCGTTGGCCAGAGATTGAGCACGTTTTGCATGGGTATCGGCGCCCAGGAGCCCATCGAGAAACCGGTGAATATCGTGGAAGCCAAGGGTCCGGTCCGGCGTCATCGTTCTCTCCGCGCATCGGGTTACACGCGGGTTGAATCTGACATGGGTGGATTCCGGCAACGGGCCCGGGATAAAAGCAATATCTGGAATCGCGCGAGACTATCTCGATTCTTTTCAGAAAGCCGCGGCACCCACGCGGATTCTTTTATTGCGCGGCCGCTTCACGCCCGAAATGAGGGGAGACATGAAGCTCAGGACAGGATGTCGTCGATTTCCGCGTCCGAACATCCTGCCTCCCGCAAAACCTCCCTGTTATGTTCTCCGAGTGTGGGCCAAAGCCGCCGCGTGTTCGGCGGCGACTTCGAAAACCGCGCGGGGACGGCGGTATTGAGCACTTTGCCCTCCACGGGATGCTCCATCTCCTGGAAAAAATTCGTTTCCTTCAGGTATGGATTGTCGAACAAATCGGCAAGCGTGCCCGCGCGGCCGCAGGGGATGTCCAGCGGTTGCAACTCGGCGATCCATTCGTCCGTGGTTTTCTGGGGCATGCCGTCGCTGAGCGCGCTGTACAGCGCATCAACGTTCGCGGTGCGGCCCGCCATGTCCTTGAACCGCGGATCGTCGGCCAGATGCGGCACGCCCATCGCCGCGAACATTTTCTTCCACTGCGAGTCGCTCACCGCGATGACGCTGATAAAACCGTCCTTGGTGCGGTAGGGACGGCGATGCGGCGACAGCACCCGGGGATACCCAACGCCCTTTTCCGGCTCCCCCGCCACGCCGTGCCACATATGCTCGATCAGCGCGAAGGAGAGAATCGTTTCCAGCATGGGCACATGGACTTCCTGGCCCTGGCCCGTGCGCTCCCGATGAAACAGCGCCATCCCGATCATCGAGGCGAGGTTGGCCCCCGTCAGCTTGTCCACCACGACCATCGGAAAATACCGGGGCTCCCGGTCCAGACCGGCGTTTAAAGAGGCGATGCCGGACAGGCCCTGGATCAGATCGTCGTAGGCCGGAAATTCCTGCAACGAGCTGCCCTTCCGGAACCCGCTGGCGGCGGCGTAAACCAGTTTCGGATTGCGTTTCGACAGCGATTCGTAATCGAGTCCCAGCCGTTGCGCCGCGCCAATGCGCATGTTGTGAACAAACACGTCGGCGCCAT
>JAYWAX010000058.1:0-7081 GCA_043782125.1 Acetobacteraceae bacterium
CATTCCGCCCGAACTGCGCCCGCTGGTGCCGCTCGACGGCGGCCGCTTCGCGACTTCGGACCTGAACGATTTGTACCGCCGCGTCATCAACCGCAACAATCGCCTGAAGCGGCTGATCGAGCTGCGCGCGCCCGACATCATCGTGCGCAATGAAAAGCGCATGTTGCAAGAATCCGTGGATGCGCTGTTCGACAACGGCCGCCGCGGCCGCGCCATCACCGGGGCAAACAAGCGTCCGTTAAAGTCTCTGTCGGACATGTTGAAGGGCAAGCAAGGCCGCTTCCGCCAGAACCTGCTGGGTAAGCGCGTCGATTACTCCGGCCGTTCGGTTATCGTTGTCGGTCCCGAACTGAAGCTGCACCAGTGCGGGCTGCCGAAGAAGATGGCCTTGGAATTGTTCAAGCCGTTCATCTATTCGAAGCTGGAAAAATACGGTCACGCCACCACCATCAAAGCCGCCAAGCGCATGGTGGAAAAGGAACGTCCCGAGGTGTGGGACATCCTGGAAGAGGTGATCCGCGAGCATCCGGTGATGCTCAACCGCGCTCCGACCTTGCATCGTCTGGGCATCCAGGCGTTCGAGCCGGTGCTGATCGAAGGCAAGGCGATCCAGCTTCATCCGCTGGTCTGCACCGCCTTCAACGCCGATTTCGACGGCGACCAAATGGCGGTCCATGTGCCGCTGTCGCTGGAAGCGCAGCTCGAAGCGCGCGTGTTGATGATGTCGACGAACAACATCCTCTCGCCCGCCAATGGTAAGCCGATCATCGTGCCCAGTCAGGACATTGTGCTGGGGCTGTATTACCTGTCCATCGAGACGCCGATGTACGTGGATACGCCGGATCGGGACGCGCCGGCCTTCGGCACGATCGGCGATATCGAGCACGCGCTGTTCGCCAAACGCATCACGCTGCACGACAAAATCCGCGCGCGGATGGAAAACATCGACGCGGGCGGCAATGTCGTCCGCTCCGTCGTCGTCACCACCGCGGGCCGGATGATGATCGCGCAGATCGTGCCGAAGCACCCGAACGTGCCCTTCGACCTGATCAACCGGCAATTGACCAAAAAGAGCGTCTCCGACGTCATCGACATGGTCTATCGCCACTGCGGCCAGAAGGAATGCGTGATCTTCGCCGACCGTCTGATGGGGCTTGGCTTCGCTCAGGCGGCGCGCGCGGGCATTTCATTCGGCAAGGACGATCTGATCATCCCCGTCGAAAAGGGCGAGATGATCCACCGCACCCAGAACGAGGTGAAGGAGTTCGAGCAACAGTATCAGGAAGGCCTGATCACCTCGGGCGAACGGTACAACAAGGTCGTCGATGCCTGGTCGCGCTGCACCGAAGAGGTCGCGGGCGCGATGATGAGGGAGATCAGCAAGCAGGAATCCGGCGTTCCCACCAACTCCGTGTGGATGATGTCGCATTCCGGCGCGCGTGGGTCGCCCGCGCAGATGCGGCAACTCGCGGGCATGCGCGGCCTGATGGCCAAGCCGTCGGGCGAGATCATCGAACAGCCGATCATCGCCAACTTCAAAGAGGGTCTGACGGTTCTCGAATACTTCAATTCCACCCATGGCGCGCGCAAGGGCCTCGCGGACACGGCGTTGAAGACAGCGAACTCCGGGTATTTGACGCGGCGTCTGGTGGACGTGGCGCAGGATTGCATCATCGTCGAGGAAGATTGCGGCACCACCCGCGGTCTGACGGTGCGTGCGGTCATGGATGGCGGCGAGGTTGTGTCGTCGCTGTCCGAACGGACGCTTGGCCGCACCACGGCGGAAGACGTGTTCGATCCCACGACCGGCGCCGTGCTGGTGCCGGAAAACACGCTGATCCAGGAAGACGAGGCCGACCTGCTGGAACGCTCCAACGTCGAGCAGTTCCGCATTCGCTCGGTCCTGACCTGCGAGTCCGCCGTCGGCGTGTGCGGCCATTGCTACGGCCGCGATCTGGCGCGCGGCACCACGGTGAACATCGGCGAAGCGGTGGGCGTTATCGCCGCGCAGTCGATCGGCGAACCGGGCACGCAGTTGACGATGCGCACCTTCCATATCGGTGGCGCGGCGCAGCGTGGCGCGGAGCAATCCAGCGTCGAGGCCAGCCACGACGGCACGGTCGAGATCAAGAACCGCAACGTGGTCATGAACAGCCAAGGCTCGCCGATCGTCATGAGCCGGAACTGCGAAATCGTGCTCACCGACGACAAGGGCCGCGAGCGCGCCCGCTTCCGCGTGCCGTATGGCGCGCGCTTGCTGGTCGATGAGGGGGCCACTGTCGATCGCCTGCAGAAAATGGCCGAATGGGACCCGTACACCCTGCCGATCATGACGGAGCGCGCCGGTAAGATCGAATATCTCGATCTGATCGAGGGCGTGACGCTGATGGAGCGGATGGACGAAGTGACCGGCCTGACGTCGAAGGTCGTCGTCGATTATAAGTCCGGCGCCAAGGCCGCCGATCTGCGGCCGCGGTTGCAGTTGAAGGACGATAAGGGCGAAGTGGCCCGGCTCGAGAATGGCACCGACGCGCGTTACTTCCTGTCTCCGGACTCGATCCTCTCGGTCGATAACGGCGTGCAGGTGGCGGCGGGCGACGTGCTGGCGCGGATCCCGCGCGAGGGCAGCAAGACCCGCGACATCACCGGCGGTTTGCCGCGCGTGGCCGAATTGTTCGAAGCGCGCCGTCCCAAGGACCACGCCGTCATCGCGGAATGCGACGGGCGCGTGGAATTCGGCAAGGATTACAAGGCGAAACGGCGCATCATCGTGAAGAACGACGAGACGTCCGAGGAGACCGAGTATCTCATTCCGAAGGGCAAGCACGTTTCGGTGCAGGAAGGCGATTTCGTCCGCCGTGGCGATCCGCTGGTCGATGGTCCGCGCGTTCCCCACGACATTCTGAAGGTTCTGGGTGTCGAGGCGCTTTCGGACTACCTCGTCAACGAAATCCAGGACGTGTACCGGTTGCAGGGCGTGAAGATCAACGACAAGCACATCGAGGTGATCGTTCGCCAAATGCTGCAAAAAGTCGAAATCACCGACCCCGGCGACACAACCTTCCTGGCCGGGGAGCAGGTGGACCGCACCGAGTTCGATCACGTCAACAGCCGACTGCTGAAGGACGATCGTACGGCTGTGGCGATGCCGGTGCTGCAAGGCATCACCAAAGCCTCGCTGCAAACCAACAGCTTCATCAGCGCGGCGTCCTTCCAGGAGACGACGCGAGTGTTGACCGAGGCTTCGACCGCGGGAAAGACCGATTCGCTGATGGGTCTGAAAGAGAATGTCATCGTCGGACGTCTGATCCCGGCCGGAACGGGTGCCGTGATGAACCGTCTGCGGGCCATCGCCGCGGGCCGCGACGCACAGCACCTCGGTGTGTCGCAGCCGCGGATCGCGAACGCCGACGCGGCGGAGTAAGGTTCGGGACGCAAAGACAAGGCCGGTGTCCGCGAGGGCACCGGCCTTTTGTTTTTGGGCAATGCGAAGGACGACAATTACCTGGGCAGGCTGTTGCGATCCCAGGGGTTGCACGGGATCGCGAAGATCGCGGAACTGATCCGGCTGGTTCGCGGCGCCCGCCGGGTGGGGAACTCCCTATATCCTGTTCACGCCGAACGGCTGTTCAGATCGGAACGAATACCAGGTCCGCCCGTCCCTCGTCCCAGCGCCAGCCCGGCATCGCCGGATCGACCGCCGCGCCACCGAGAAACCGCACCGGCGGCCCAAGCGACAGATAATTGCGGTTTCCGGCCAATACGGCGCGTCCGGTGCCGGTCAGCGTCAGACCCTCCCGGTACCATGGGTCCTCCGTCGCACCCAAAATAACCGGCGGGTTCGTCGCCTTCATGCCCTCCAGAATAAACCCCAGCATGATGTCGCCCAGAAACGGCAGCGGCTCCCGGCCCTGAACCAGCGCCGCGAACACCTGGCCTGCGCTCGCCGGTGCTTCCGCCAGCACCTCCAGCACCAGCCGTTCCGTCAAGCCCAGTCCGTCCCGCCGCCACGGAAATTCCTGGCAATGCCGGCGCAGCGCCGCCGCCGCGAAGGGGAGGGCAGGGATGCCGTCCCGCGCGGCCTTGGCCAGAGGCCGGGGATCGGACGCGCGCAACATGTCCCAGATGCGGGTTCCCGCCGCGATCTGGTCCGGTGTCACCGGCTGGCGCTCGTCCCATAACAGCCGCATCGCCGCCGCCGGAAGCTGGCCCAATCCAATAAAGCGATCGACGCCCGGGTACCGGTCGATGCAAACTAGGTCCAGCACGCGCGGTGCCGCCGTCGCGAAGGCGGCGAGGCACCGTGCCAGGATTAATTGGTCGTAACTGTCATGCTCGAACCACAGCACGACTCGCTCGTACTGCCCCGGCGCCGCCCTCAAATCCCATTCCGCCTGGGCCTGGCCCACCGCGATCGTCGCCCGATCCCGGCCAACATATCCGCCGTAAGCGCGCGCCACGAAATCTGCCCGATGCGCCAGCCAATCGTCCCCGGCCAACACCGGTCCCTGGCAGAGCGGATCGGAATATTCCAGATAATCGCCCGCGAACCCGGCGTCCCGCAACAACGGCTTCAGGTCCCCGCCGCAGCGAATATGCAAAGTGGCAAGACCGGCGTCTGGCGCAATGGACATGGCGTGCCCCCGCGATGGGCCGGTCAGCGGATCGCTTCGACCGTCACGCCCAGTTCGGACGCCACCTGAAGCCAGGACCGATCCGCCGTCAACGCCGGAAGACCTGTGCGCCGCGCCAAAGCGAGGCAAATGCGATCCCCCATCGAAAGCCCAAACGGTTTCGTGACCGCAGCCATGAGTGCAGCCTGAACCGCCAGTTCTTCATCTACCGGCACCATCGTCACCGGCAGTTCATGCCTCAACCGCTCCACCTGAGCGATCGCACCCCGCAGCACGTATTTCGTCGCGACCTCGGCGAAGTTGATGGTGGCGAGCCGCGAGTCGGCCATCAGCGCCTCTCTGACCCGCTCCTGGCCGGGCTCGCGCCACAGGAAGGCCAGAACCGCCGAGGCGTCGAGGATCAAGCGGACGCCGCGTCGTCGCGCGCGGCCTCGGTTCGGCGTTCCGCCAGAAAGCCATCGACGGTGGCGCCGGACCCCGCAAACGCGGTATCGGCGTCTGCTTGCAGGCTGGAAAGTACGTTCCGCACCGCGCGCAGGCGAACTTCCCCATCGACAACCGTCATCATGACGGGCCCGCCGCGTTCCAAACCGGCCTGACGCCGTATTTGCACCGGGATGTTCATTTTTCCCAACTCCGAGATTTTGGTTACCGTGGCCATATTGGACCTCAAACTTTAATGAGGGGTTAATATCACGGCCGCCCCCCAAAAAGCAATTGCGACCTGGCATATCCGCCGGGCGGTCCATGAGCCATGATTCCCACGCAACCCCTTGCCAGCGGCGCCCGCCAGGTGCATTGCTGTCACGCACAAAACCATCCCCAGACCGAACCGTGATGGCCGAGTTTGGCCGTCTGCTCCCCCGGTTCCCAGATGCGTGAAGGAACGATCGGATGCGCCTCGCGGTGCTGAAGGAACGGCGTGTGCCCGAAGCCCGGGTTGCCGCGACACCGGATACAGTCAAACGCCTGATCGCTCTCGGCCTGACTGTCGCCGTCGAAACTGGCGCGGGCGCCCAGGCGTCGCTTCCCGACGCGGAGTTCGCTGCCGCGGGTGCGGAGATCGCCGCCGATCCGGCCGCCGCTCTGGCGGGCGCCGGCGTTGTCTTCGCGGTGCAGGCGCCGTTGCCCGAGGAACGCGCGTTGATTCCGCGTGGTGCTCTTCTTGTTTGTACAGCCGGAGCTTTCTCCGATCCCGATCTGGTGCCGTCGTTGGCCGCCGCCGGGATCGACACTGCCGCGATGGAGTTGCTGCCGCGCATCACCCGCGCGCAGTCCATGGATGTTCTGTCCAGCCAGGCCAACCTCGCGGGTTATCGCTCGATCGTCGAGGGCGCCTTCGCCTTCCAGCGCGGCTTTCCCATGATGATGACCGCCGCCGGCACCGTCCCGCCCGCCCGCGTCTTCGTCATCGGCGCCGGGGTCGCGGGCCTCCAGGCCATCGCCACGGCCCGCCGTCTGGGCGCCATTGTTTCCGCCACCGACGTCCGGCCCGCCGCCAAGGAAGAAATCAAGTCGCTTGGCGCCAGCTTTGTCGGTGTCGAGGATGAGGAAACCGCAGGCCAGACCGGCGCTTATGCCCGTGAAATGAGCGATGCGTTCCGCCAGAAGCAGGCCGATCTGATGGCCACGACCGTCGCCAAAAACGACATGGTGATCTGCACCGCGCTCGTCATGGGCCGCAAGGCGCCGATCATCGTCACCAACGCCATGGTCGCGTCCATGAAGCCGGGCAGCGTGATCGTCGATCTCGCCTCCGACGCGGGTGGCAATTGCGAGGCCACGGTGCCGGGACAGCGCGTCGATGTGAACGGCGTGATGGTGCTTGGTTACAATAACTGGCCCAGTCGAATCCCTGTGGCGGCGTCGTCGTTGTATGCGAAAAACCTGTTCACCTTCCTCAGCACGTTCTGGGACAAGGATGCGAACGCGCCGAAACTTCCGGAAACCGATGACATCGTCAAGGGTGTCATGCTCACCAAGGGCGGAACGATCGTCCACCCGAGCTTCCTGCCCTCCAAAGCCGCCTGAGTACCGGAGACAAGACCGACCATGAATCCGATCCAGATCGCGGACGAGGCGCGCAAGCTTGCCGAGCAGGCCAATGTCCTCGCGGACCACGCGCGCAGTATCGTCTTGCAGGTGAACGACGTGGCACCGGCGGTAGAGCCTTTCATCTTCCTGCTGGCGATTTTCCTGATGGCCTGCTTTGTCGGGTATTACGTGGTGTGGAACGTGACGCCCGCGTTGCACTCGCCGCTGATGGCCGTGACCAATGCGATTTCGTCCGTGATCATTGTTGGCGCCATGTTGGCGACGGGTCTGGGCACATCGGGCTGGTCGATCGCCTTCGGGTTCATCGCGGTCGTGCTGGCCTCGGTTAACATATTCGGCGGGTTCGTGGTGACACAGCGCATGCTGTCGATGTTCAGAAGAAAGCAATAGGC
>JAYWAX010000059.1:0-19037 GCA_043782125.1 Acetobacteraceae bacterium
CCATCGGCACTGGGCGTTATCCATGCCCCCCTGGCCGATCCCACGGGGACAAGGACTATTACCCCTGCCGAGGGGACATTTTGGCTTTGCGTTAACAGAAAATAGATCGCGGGCGGCGATCAGTCCGCCTTCGCCGCCGCCATCCGGGGTTGTTTCGTGACGTCGGGGATATCCAGGAAAAACGCGCAGACCAGCGCCGCAATCAGCGACAGCAACGCCAGCCCGAACAGCCCGCCCGCGAAACTTCCGGTCATGTCCTTCAGTATCCCGACATACCAAGGTCCAAAGAACCCGCCGAGATTCCCGATCGAGTTGATCCAGGCGAACGACGCCGCCGCCGCGCTGCCGGTCAGGAACATCGGCGGCATCGACCAGAACGGTCCCTTCGAGCCATAGAACCCGATCGCCGCGATCGACATTCCGGCCAGCGCCCACCAGGTGCCCATCGTCAGACCCGCGATCACGAGACCCAGAGTGGACACGCCGCAAGCGGTCAGCAGGTTCCAACGCCGTTCGTTCATCCGGTCCGACACCCGGCCCCAGATCACCAGGCTCGCGCCGCCGCACAGATAGGGGATCATCGTCAGCCAACCCACGGTCATATTGCTGAACGTGCCCAGGGATTTGATGATTTGCGGGATGAAGAACAGCATGCCGAGGCTGGCGGTCACGATCCCGAAATAATTCAGCGCCAACAGCAGCACACGGGGGTTGTACATGCCTTCCCACATACCATAGGTGCGGACTTCTTCCTTGGCCGCGCGTTCGTTTGCGAGCCGCGTCGTGAGCCAGGTCTTTTCCTCCTGTGTCAGAAATGCCGCCTGTTCCGGCTTGTCGGTCATGATCGCGAAGGTCGCGATGCCGACAAAGATGGTTGGGATCGCTTCGGCGATATACATGATCTGCCAGCCTCGCAGACCGAACATTCCGTCGAGGCTCAACAGCCCCGTGGATATCGGTGCGCCGCCCGCGACGGCAACCACGAAGCCCGCGAGGAGGCCCGACACGATCCGCGCGTGATGCACGGCGGGAAACCAATAGGTGAAATACAGGATCATGCCCGGGAAGAACCCGGCTTCGGCGACGCCCAGAAGTGTCCGCACGGCCACGAAACTATAGGTGCCGGTGACGCAGGCGGTCAGACCCGCCAGAATGCCCCAGGTGATCATGATCCGCGCGATCCACAGCCGCGCGCCCACTTTCTCCATGACGATGTTGCTGGGGACTTCGAACAGGAAATACCCCCAGTAGAAACTACCGGCCGCGAAACCGAATTCCGTCGCCGACAGGCCGAGGTCGGTGCGCATGGTCAGTCCGGCGAAGCTGACATTGATTCGGTCGATATAGCAAAGGCTGTAGGCGATGAAGGCGAACGGCAACAGGCGCGTGTATATCTTGCGCATGGTTCGCTTTTCGAGTGCGTCTTCCATGGGGTTTTCTCCTGTCGCGGCAACGTTTTCAATGCGCCTTGAAGCGAGCCTAACGCGGTGGAAGCCGAAAATCCACCGAAATGGGCGGCAAACGGGTCAGGGACTGCCCGACAGGCGCAATCGCCGGAAGACAAACGCCAGCCCGCGGCATCCCGGTGGATCGGTGCGGCGTCGAGATTGTCCCGCTCCCGTCTTCAGGTGTCATCCGGCCGGCACACCGTTCGCGCCGCCGCGCGGATGTCGCCCCGATGGTTCCAAGCCGTAGATTTCGCACCGCCCGCCGCCCGGTCTGGGTTACTCTGCCGACTCAGACGGATATAAGACGCCGATGCAAATGCAAACCGAATCCCTCGCCGGTCAAACCGCCCAATGGCTGGAACGGCTGTGGAACACTGTCGCCGATCGCGGCCGCGCCTTCGCCAACGTGCCCGCGGCTTCGCTCCCCGCGCTGGACCGCGTCCGCCGGCTGGCCGCCGCGCTGCTGAGCGGCCGCGGTGAAGCCTCTGGCGCCGCGCTGGCACGCGAACTCGCTGCGGCGTTGAAGACGCTGACGCCCGCGGACAGGCTGGACTTCTGCCATTATCTCGCCACCGGCTTCATGGCGGACGAAGCGGCGTTGCGCCTGGCCGCAGAAGCCTGGCTCGCCGAGCCATCCCCTGCGCGCGCCGAGGCCCTGTCCGCCGCCGCTGAACCGCCCAGGCAGGAATTGCTGCGCCGGATGAACCAGGCCCGCGGCGGCACCGCTGCGCTCGTCAATCTGCGGCGCGAGGTTTTGGCCGTCCTGAAGGACCGGCCTGGGCTGGCGCCGCTGGACCACGATCTCCGCCATCTGTTCGCGTCCTGGTTCAACCGCGGCTTTCTGGAACCGCGCCGGATCGATTGGAACACCCCGGCCGCGGTGCTGGAAAAGCTGATCGCCTATGAAGCTGTGCATGAAATCCAGGGCTGGGACGATCTGCGCCGCCGCCTGGCGCCGGATCGGCGCTGCTTCGCCTTTTTCCACCCCGCGCTGCCCGGCGAGCCCCTTATTTTCGTCGAGGTCGCGCTGGTCTCCGGTCTGGCCGCCGCCGTGCAGCCGCTACTGGCGCTGGATACCGACGAAGCCGCTCAGATGACGCGCGCGACACAGGCGGACACCGCGATTTTCTTTTCCATTTCCAATTGCCAGGAGGGGCTTCGGGGCATTTCTTTCGGAAATTTCCTGATCAAACAGGTGGTGGAGGAACTCAAGGCCGAACTTCCGCGAATCGCGAGGTTTTCGACGCTTTCGCCGGTGCCCGGTTTCCGCCGTTGGTTGGACCGCCGGTTGGAACGGCCGGACCCGCCGCTCGATCCGGCTGTTCTGGCGGCGCCGGACGGGTGGGAGACACTGGAAGCGCCGCTGACGCGGCTTTGCGCCCAGTATCTGACCGAAACGGAACCGGGTCGCGGGCCCGCCGATCCGGTCGCGCGGTTCCATCTTGGCAATGGGGCGAGGCTGGAACGAGTCAACTGGCGTGGCAATGTGTCGGCGCGCGGCTTAAAGGAATCGCACGGGATCATGGTGAATTACCTGTACGATCCCGACACAATCGAAGAGAATCACGAAGCGTTCGCGACCGGTGGTGCCGTGGCCCGGTCGGCCGCGGTCGATGCGTTGTTGCGCCCGCCCGCGAAACGCCGGCGGCTGGTCTGAACCAGCTCAGCGGAAAAACCACTGCTCCGGCCGTCCGCTCCAGGGCGGCCGGCAGTGCTGAGAAATGCAGATACGTCCGGGAATGTTCTCCAACCGGTCGCTGACGATCCGGCTGCCTTGGCTGCCCGGCGCCTGGCCGACGAGGCCGATTTGCCATTTTTGTTCGGCCACGATCCGCCAGATCTCCCGTGCGGTCGCGTTACGTTCCGCCTCCGGCTGGCTGGAGGCGGCGCGCAGCATCTCATAGATCCGTAACATATGTGGATCGCCCGGCTTCATGCCGATTTTGCCGCCGGACACGAACCATTGCGACCACGCCGTACCCATCAGGCTGCCCATCGGATCGACGGGCAGCGCGAGGACCGGAAACAGGAACAGGCTTTCGGACCCGCTGTTGGAAAACATCGCCATCTGATGCTGATCGTTCTGCCGCCGGATCGCGAACAGGCTGCGTTCCAGCAGTTTCATATCGGCCAAAATCCCGACCGCGCGCCATTGCTGGACGATCATTTCCACTTGTTGCGGCCACGTGGGGTTCAGCGTCTGCGCGACATCGATCTGAATTCGCAATCGTTCGCCATTATCGGTGCGCAGGCGATACCCGTCGCGGTCCTTTTTCGTCAGGCCGATCGCGTCCAGCATCGCGTTGGCCTTCTCCCGGTCGAAATACGACCATTTCGCAATATATTCCTTGCCGGGACTTTCCGGCAGCAGATCCGATGGCACGCCCGACCCCGGTGTTCCAAGGCCCAGCCAAAAGGCTTCGTTTAATTGTTCCCGATCGATGGCGATGGACAAAGCGCGGCGGAAATCGGCGTTGGCGAACCATTTCGCCAGTTCCGGATCGCCGCGATACGACATGTTAAACACCAACTGCGAATCGCTGCCATTGAAGCCCGGGTCGAGATGAAATTTATAGTGCCCGCGAGACGCGTTTTCCAAAAACACCGGCAATTTCGCCAGGTCGATAAAGCGTTCTTGGACGTCGTACTCGCCGGCGATGGCGCGCAGGTTCACGACCTCGGGATTTTCCGCCAGGGTCAGTTGCACGCGATCGATGTATGGTAGCTGATTGCCCTCCGTATCGACCTCGTAAAAATAGGGATTGCGTTCCAGCATCCAGGTTTGCGTGTTGATCGGCTGGGTCATCTTCCAGGCCGCGATCGTCGGCAGGTCCGTGTTCAGCCGCCAATCCATCTTGAACCGGGCCCATTGCACCCAGTTCGCGTAACCGGCGGCTTTGGCGCGTACCGTGAGTTCCTCGGCGGAGGAGGCGTTCGGCAGAAACCGACGCAGATAATGCGCGGGGGCGTATAGCCCGTAGGTCAGGCCGTCGGATTGCTGCCGCGATTGGCCCCCGCCGACCGCCGTGTCGCCCGCCAGCAATTGCGGAAACAGAAAATGCGGCGAGTCGAACTCAAAGGCGACCGTGGTTTCGTCGATCTTTACCACTCGCCCCGGCCTGCCGCCCGCCGCCAGTTCCGGCGTGGGCGAGGTTGTCAGTTCCTTGTTCTGGTAAATTTCCTCGAACCAGAAAACGAAATCGTCGGCGGTGAAGGGCGCGCCATCGGACCATTTCATGCCCTTGCGCAGAAATAACGTCGTGCGCTTGCCGTCGGGATCGATGGTCCAGGCTTTTCCCATCTGCGGGGCGAGTTTCGTGCCCGTCACATCCCAGAACAGCGGTTTGTCGCCGGCGCGGATGCGATTGCCGTTCTCGCTGTCGCCCGGTCCCAGAAATGCTCGGCGCCAGGTGCCGCCGTATTTCCCTGTCTGGCGCAATGGCTTCAAGACCAGGGGTTCCGACGGCAGGCGTTGTTCCACCGGCGGCAGCTTGCCCGCCTGCACCAGCGCGGCCAAATCGGGAGACTCTTGAAACCGTTTCGGGATCAGGGTGGGATCCGTCACGATCTCTGGCGCTTCCAACGTGCCGACGACGCTGGCTTGTTTGATATCCACCGGCTGTGCCAGGGCCCCGCCGCAAAGCAACGGCAGGAGCGCGGCGAACAACCGGAGGCGGTTCATGGCTTGAAGTACCACTGATCCGGCCGCGCGCTCCAGGGTGTGCGGCAGTGTTGCGAAACACAAACCCGCTCCGGCACGTTTTCCAGTTTCAGGTTTACAACGCGCGTGCCCATATAGTTTGGCGACAGCCCGACGAGGCCGATCGTCCACACCTGATCCACCGCGAGTTTCCAGATTTCCTGGGCGATCTTGTTCCGCTGATCTTCCGGCACGGAAACCGCAGACCGCAGCAAATCGTAAGCTTTCAGCATTTCCGGACTTTCCGGCTTCAGACCCTGTTCGCCATTCGACACATACCATTTCGCGTGACCGACGCCGCCCTGGCTGGACTGCGGATCGTTTGGCAGCACCGGCGCGGTATAGAGGAACAGCGCCTCCGACCCATTATTGGAGAAGATGGTCATCTGATGATCGTCGTTGCGGATACGCGTGTAGAACAGGCTCCGTTCGAACAATTTGGCGTCGGCCCAGATACCGATGGCCTTCCATTGTTGGATGATCATTTCCGCCTGTTGCGGCCAGGTCGGCGTCAGAGTCTGTGCGACATCGATTTGAATACGCAGGCGTTGTCCGTTATCGGTGCGTAGGCGGAATCCGCCGGAATCTTTTTTGCTCAGGCCGATCGCATCCAGCATGGCATTGGCTTTCTTTACATCCAGCGTTGCCCAACGAAGCCTGTATTCCTCTCCTGGGCTTTCCGGAATAATGGCCGCGGGCATCGGGGAACTGATCACGCCAAGCCCGAGCCAGAACGCGTCGTTCAGTTGTCCCCGATCGATGCCCAGCGCCAGCGCGCGGCGGAAATCGGCCATCTGAAACCATTTCCGGATTTCAGGATCTTGTTTAAACGCGAGATTGACATATAGTTGCGAATCCGACCCATTAAACCCGGGATCGAGCCTGACACGGTATCCGCCGCGTTCGGCATTTTCCAGGAATACCGGCAGTTTCGCGAGATCGATGAACCGTTCCATATAGTCGTACTCGCCGGCGATGGCGCGGAGATTGATCACCTCCGGGTTTTCGGCAAGCGTCAGTTGCACCTTGTCGATGTATGGCAACTGATTTCCGGCCGTATCGATCGCGTAGTAATATGGATTCCGTTCCAAAGCCCAGGACTGGGTGTTGATGGGACTGACCATGATCCAGGCGGCGATGGTGGGTACTTCGGGGTTCAACTGCCAGTCGGATTTGAACTTCAGATGTTCGACCCAGTTGTTGTAACCGGCGGCCTTGGCTTTTGCAGTCAAAGCCTCGACAGAGCTGTATTTCGGCAGAAACTGCTTCAGATAATGCGCCGGCGCGTACGGACCGAGTTCGCGCCCGTCCGATTGCAGCCGGGATTGTCCGCCGCCAACCTGCGTGTCGCCGGCGATCAGCCGCGGAAACAGGAAATTGGGCGCGTCGAATTCGAATGCGACGGTGGTCTCGTCGATCTTGACGATGCGGCCTGCTTTGCCGTTTACGGCCATTTCAGGTGCGGGCGACGGAACGATTTCCTTGTTCTGGTACATGTCCTCGTACCAGAAAACGAAATCGTCCGCGGTAAAGGGCGATCCATCGGACCATTTCATGCCCTTGCGCAGAAACAGCGTGGTTCGTTTGCCATCGGCGGATAATTCATAGCCCTTGGCCACGCTGGGTACGATTTTCGTGCCCGAAGCATCCCAGAACAGCAGCTTGTCGGCAGAGCGGATGCGATTGCCGTTTTCGCCGTCGCCCCGGCCCAGAAAACCGCGCCGCCATGTGCCACCGTAACGGCCAATGCTGTGCAACGGCTGCAAAACCAACGGCTCGGACGGCACCCGTTCCCCGACCGGCGGCAATTTCCCCTCTTTGACCCGCGCGGCGAGTTGCGGCGCCTCTCCCACCACTTTCGGCCACTTCGCGGGGTCCGTGACAATCTCCGGCGCTTCCAGCTTGCCGACCAGGCCCGATTGCTCGAACGCGCTGTTCTGCGCACGGGCACTATTAACGAACAAAGCCACCGCGGCGGCCAGCCAGATCGAGGATTTGCGCATAATTTCTCCTGGGCGGTTACATCAAACCTGAAGCTCGGCTGCGCGAAGGCAAGAGCTGAAATGCCCGGGGATGATTTCGGCGAGCTCCGGGCGCTCGATGCGGCAGCGGTCGATGGCGAAGGGACAACGGGGATGGAAGGCGCAGCCGGGCGGCGGATTGGCGGGGTCGGCGACCTCGCCGCGCGGGGCCTCTGCCGCGTCGCGGGCGTCGGGATCGGCTTTCGGCACAGCGGCGAGCAACGCGCGCGTATAGGGATGGCGCGGTGTTGCGTAGAGTTGCACGGTCGGTGCGACCTCGACGATGCGGCCCACGTACATGACCGCGACGCGATCGCTGACATGGCGGACCACGCCCAGATCGTGCGCCACAAACAGCATCGACAGTCCCAGTTGGTCCTGCAAATCCAGCAACAGATTGACGATCTGTGCCTGCACCGACACGTCCAGCGCCGAGACGGGCTCGTCCGCGACGATCAGCCTTGGGTTCAACGCCAATGCGCGGGCAATGCCGATGCGCTGGCGCTGCCCGCCAGAAAACGCGTGCGGAAAGCGCAGCCGTGCCACAGCGGGCAATCCCACGAGGTCGAGCAGTTCCAGCACCCGCGCCTGCCGTTGCGCTACCGGAACGCCATTCACCATCAGGGGCTCGGCGATGATATCGCCCACCATCATCCGCGGATTCAGCGACGCGTAGGGGTCCTGAAAAATCATCTGGATATGCCGGCGCAACGGCCGCAGTGCGTGGCGCGACAGGGTCGCGATATCCACCATTTCGCCATCGCCGGGGGAAAAGCGGATCGAACCCGCGGTCGGGCGCAGGGCACGCAAGATGCAGCGCGCGACCGTGGTCTTGCCGCAGCCTGACTCGCCGACCAGAGCCAATGTCTCACCTTTTTCAATCGTGAGATTGACGTCGTCGGCGGCGCGGACCCGGCCAACCTCGCGGCGCAGCAGACCGGCGACGATGGGGTAATGTTTCGACAGTCCGCTGACTTCCAGCACGTTCATGCTGCGGTGTCCTCGACCAGAAAGCAGGCGGCGCCGGTCGCGCCCGGTGGCACCGGCGCCGGCGTCTGGGTGTCGCAGCGGCCGGGGATCGTGTCGGGGCATCGCGGGTGAAAGGGGCATCCGGTGGGCCGCGCGCCGGGTTGCGGTACCGCGCCGCCGATCGTGGCCAAACGCTGGCGCGGCTTTGCGTTCAAATCGGGAACCGATCGTAACAAGGCGCGGGTGTACGGATGCTTCGGCGCGCGGAACAATTCGCGGACCGGGGCGAATTCGATCACGCGGCCCAGATACATGACCGCAACATCGTCCGCCATTTGCGCGATGACGCCCATGTCGTGCGTAATCAGCATCAGCGCGATTTTCTTGTCGCGCTGCAACCGGCGCAGCAACGTCAGAATTTGCGCCTGGGTTGTGACATCCAGCGCCGTTGTCGGCTCGTCCGCGATCAACACGTCCGGCTCGGCCGCCAAGGCCAAGGCGATGCCGACACGCTGGCGCAAGCCGCCGCTGAGTTGGAACGGATAAGCATCGACGCGGGTTTCCGGGCGCGGAATCCCAACCTCGTTCAGCAGCGCAATCGCGCGCGCCCGGGCTTTTTCCTTGCCGGGGTCGCGATGAACGCGGATGGCCTCCATCAACTGGTTGCCGACCGTATATTGCATCGATAGCGCCGCCATGGGCTCCTGGAAAATCAGGCCGATGCGTCCGCCGCGAACAGATCGTATGTCCGGGCCTTCCGGTGCCAGCGCCGTCAAATCCTGCTCGTGGGCTGTCCCCGGATCGAGCGTGACCCGGCCCGCGACGATCGAGCCGTTGCGGTCGAGAATGCGCAGCATCGCGCGGGCGGTGACGCTTTTGCCGCAGCCGGACTCGCCGACAATCCCGAGCACGCGGCCGGGATGCAGGTCCAGGCTGACGGATTCCAGCGCGCGGACGGTGCCGGTGTGCTGGCGAAATTCGACCGCCAGGTCCCGGACCGAAACAATCGGCCTGATCATGTCGTCAACCATACGGGTCCGCCGCGTCGCGCAGACCGTCGCCAAGAAAATTGAACGCCAGGATCACGATAATAACCGGCACCGCCGCCAGCAGCAACCAAGGCGCGCCCGCCAGCACCTGTACGTTTTGCGCGTCCTGCAACAGAATTCCCCATGAAATCGCTGGCGGGCGTAAGCCCAACCCCAGGAACGACAACGACGTTTCGGAAATGATCATCGCCGGCAACGCCAGCGACACGGCCGCGATCACATGGCTGGTGAACGACGGCAACATGTGCCGCAACATGATACGCAATTGGCTCGCGCCCACCAGTTCGGCCGCGATGACGAAGTCTTCCTCGCGCAACGCCAGGAATCTGCCACGGATCACGCGCGCGAGTTCGGTCCAGCCGATCAGGGAAATGATGATGGTGATCGCGAAATAGACCTGCGTCACGCTCCAGGTGTTTGGCAGCGCGGCCGCGAGCCCCATCCACAGCGGGATTGTCGGGATGGAACGTATGACCTCGATAACGCGTTGGATGAACAGATCGACGAGGCCGCCGTACAGACCGGAGACGCAGCCCAACAGAATCCCCAGCACCAGGCTAAGACTGACGCTGACGAGGCCGATCGACAGAGATATGCGCGTCGCCACCAGAATGCGCGAAAACAGGTCGCGACCCAGCGCGTCGGTGCCAAGCAGATAAATACCGTCGAGCGCTTCGGGTTTCGACAGGCCGATCAGATGAATATCGGTGGAGAAAAGCCCAAACAATTCATAGCGATAGCCGTGCGCGAACAATGCGACCGGCAGTTTTTTGTTGGGGTCGGGGACATAGACCTGCTTGAAGGTCTTCATGTCCCGCTGCCCCTTCATGCCGCTGACATGCGGGTTGAAGCCGCCATCGTCGAAGATACGCACGGCCTGGGGCGGCAGGTACCCGCGGCGCGCATCGACCGCGTGCGGATCGTTGATCGCCAGGAAATCCGCGAAAATCGCCACGCCATAAAACAGCGCAACGATGAACAGGCTGACAAACGCCAGCTTATGGCGTTTGAACCGCAGCCATGTCAGCCGCAACTGGCCTGCGGACGCGAGGCTGTCATCGGCAAGCGACCCGCTCATGACCGGCCCGTCAGCCGCAGCCGCGGCTCGATCCACATCAACAACAGATCCGAGATCAAGGTTCCCACCACCGTCATGATGCCAAGCAGCAACACGATGGTGCCCGCCAGGAACATGTCCTGCGCGACCAGGGCTTGCAGCAGCAGCGGCCCGACCGTCGGTAAACCCAGGACCAGCGACACGATAATGCTGCCCGAAACCAAATATGGAAACACATAAGCGATCGAGCTGGCGAAAGGGTTCAGCGCGGCGCGGACCGGATATTTCAAGATGACTCGCAGTTCCGGGATGCCTTTCGCCCGCGCCGTGATCACGTACGGCTTGCGCAATTCGTCCAATAAATTCGCGCGCATGATTCGGATTTGATGCGCCGATCCCGCCAGCGCCAGCACCGCCGCTGGCAAGGGCACATGCTTCGCCAGATCCCACACCTTATCCAGACTCCAAGGCGCCTGCGCGTATTCCGCGGAAAAAAGCCCGCCAACGCTCAACCCCAAATAGCGGAATCCGAAATACATCAAGATCAGCGCGAGCAGAAAATTCGGCACGGCGAGGCCGATAAAGCCCAGCATGGTGGCGATGTAGTCGCCCACGGAATATTGCCGCACTGCCGAATATATTCCGATTGGCAAGGCGATCGCCCAGGTGAGGAATAAAGCTGAGAAGGAGACGACCATTGTCAGCCAGAGACGGTCGCCGATGACCTCGGTCACGGGACGCCGCCACATCATCGACACGCCGAAATCGCCCTGCACCACGCGAAAAATCCAGAACGCGTATTGCATGTAAACGGGACGGTCGAGCCCGTACTCGTGGCGCATCGCCTGCGCCTGGTCCGCCGTCACAGTGCCGCCGCTGGCCGCGAGGTTGGCGATATAGGCATCGACGAAATCGCCAGGCGGCAAGCGAATGATGATGAAAGTCAAAATGGAGATGGCAACGCAGGTGAGCAGGGCCAGCGACAGCCGGCGGCCAATGTACATCAGCATGCGATTCGTCTCGCCAAGTGCGTTTCTCCCGTGGCGGCCCGTTGGATGGGCCCGCCTTTTGGTGCGTCCAACGCTATCTCATTCCGGCGGCGGGGGATACAGGGCTTCGCCGCGCGACTCTTCCCCTCGCCGCACCCCGCCGCCTATCATCGGTCACGCAGCAGGAGACATCGACATGACCAAAATCGCCGTCATCGGCGCCGGCCTGATCGGCCGATCCTGGGCGATCGTCTTCGCCCGCGCGGGCTTCGTGGTTAATCTCTGGGACCATTTCCCGCACCAGACCGCCGCGGCGATGATTTTCATCGCGGAGCGTTTGCCGGAACTGCACCAGGCCGGATTGATCGCCGACGAACCGGCGGCAGTGCTCGCGCGGATCAATCCGATGCAGTCGATGTGGGACGCGGTGAAGGACGTGGTCCACGTGCAGGAAAACGGGCCGGAGCAGGTGCCGGTCAAGCTGGCGTTGTATGCCGAGCTGGACCGCGCCGCTGCACCGGATGTCGTGCTGGCAAGCTCGACCAGCGGCATTCCCGCCAGCGCCTTTACGGAACACCTGAAACATCGGAACCGCTGCCTCGTCGCGCACCCGGTCAATCCGCCGTATCTTGTTCCGTTGGTGGAATTATGTCCGGCGCCGTGGACGGACGCGGCTGTCGTGGAACGGACGCGGACGTTGATGGAACAGGCGGGTCAGGTGCCCGCGACCATGAAGAAGGAGATGGACGGGTTCGCGCTGAACCGGTTGCAGGGCGCGTTGCTGGCGGAGGCGTTCCGGCTGCTGGCGGACGATGTCATCTCGCCCGCCGATCTGGATGCGCTGGTCAAACACGGGCTGGGGTTGCGGTGGAGTTTCATGGGACCGCTGGAAACGATCGATCTGAACGCGCCGGGTGGGTTGAAGGATTACTGCGACCGCTATGGGCCGCTTTACGCGAAGATGCAGGAACAGGCGAAGCCGCTGGACTGGGACGACGCTTTGGTCGGGCGTCTGGACCAGGCGCGGCGGGAGGATTTGCCGCTGAACATGTTGCCGGTGCGGCAGGAATGGCGCGACCGGCGGTTGATGGCGCTGCTGGCGCACAAGAAAGGCCAAACGGATCGGGAATGATCGTTAACCTTATTTGACGGGTATTTGACGACGATCGCCGGTGGACCCGTGCTACCGGTGATGCGGCATGAAATATGTATCGCTTTCGCTGGTCCTGGGGATGGCGTGTCTGGGCTCGTATCCGGGTCTGGCCGCGGTCGAGTACCGGTTCGACCTGACCACGGCCTATGCGACCTCGGATCCATTTCCGAACCGGATCGACAGCGCGTTCACGGCAGGCGATACCGGGTTCATCCTGATCGTCAACGCGGGGCCCAGCGATTACCGGGGGATCGTCCGGATCGTCGCGGTTTCGCCGTTCGCGGGCGACATGGGGTTTAATCTTCCCTCGGGTTTTATTCCCTCCGGTGGCTCGGTCTCGATCGCGATGCCGAACGATTCAAGCGATGTGGGCGGGTTCAACGGGCCCGCCTTTTTCTTCCGTCCCGGCGCGATCGTGTATCTGGAGGGGATCGTGAGCGCGAATGGGGAGAGCGCGCCGGTCAAAGTGGCGGCGGCCGATCTGGACATTCATTCCGGCGTGTTCCGGGTCGATCCGAACGGGCTGACCACGGATAATTTCGTGTTGCAGGGTGGCGATCCCTTCGGCTTCGACAATGGCGACGCCTTCGAACTCAGTCAGGCGTGGGGCCATTTGAGCCTGACGGGCGTCGTGGGGGTGCCCGCACCCCCGGTTTTGCCCATTCTCGCGGCCGCGTTGGGCTGGCTGCTGCGATCCCGCCATCGCGTGTTGGCAAAACGGCGCGGTTAAGCCTTATACTCGCCGGTAGGATCGCGCCGGAGATTGTTCGCATGCCCATGTCCATCCGTCCGCTGACGCCGTCCGGCTTTGCCGGCGATGTTTTGGGCGTTGACCTGACCAAACCTCTGACCCCAGAGCAGGTGCGCGCGATTGACGACGGGATGGATCGGTACGGTGTGCTGATTTTCCACGATCAACACTTTACCGATGAGACGCAGTTGGCGTTCAGCCGCCAGTTTGGCGAGTTGGAGGTATCCTCGGGCGCGGAAATGAACAAAACCCAGGACCGGCGGCTGCCGCAGATGGAAATGGCGGATATCTCCAATCTCGACAGCGCGGGGAAATTGCGGGCGGCGTCGGATCGAATGCGGCTGACGGCGTTGGGCAACAGGTTGTGGCATTCGGATGCCTCGTTCCGCGCGATCCCCGCGAAGTATTCGTTGTTGTCGGCGCGGACGGTGCCGGGCACCGGCGGAAATACCGAATTCGCCGACATGCGCGCCGCTTACGACGCGCTGGACGACGCGACGAAGGCGGAGATCGAGGATTTGGTCACCGAACACTCCAACGCGTTCTCGCGTGAGCAGATTGGGTTCTACAAAACCGATTACGGCGTGGAAAATCAGGACCTGCTGCGCCCGGTGCGGCATCGTCTGGTGCGGTTCGACCCGCGGACCGGCCGGAAATCGTTGTATTTGTCGGCGCATATCGGCGGGATCGTGGGCTGGCCGGTGCCAGAGGCGCGGATGGCGATCCGCGATCTGACGGAACACGCGGTGCAACGCGCATTCGTCCATGCGCATATCTGGAAGCCCGGCGATCTGACGATCTGGGATAACCGGACCACGATGCACCGGGCCCGGCGTTACAACGATTTGTCCGATGTGCGGGACATGCGGCGCACAACCATACGCGGCGACGGCGTCACGGTCGCGCAAATCCAGCAAGCAGCCTAATAACTCAGGAGGGCAAACCATGGCGACCAATGGGTTTAACATCCGCGACGTCCAGAACGGTTTTGTGGGCGAGGTCACGGGGATCGATATCTGCAAGCCGCTCAACCAGGACATGGTCGATGCGATCGAGCGCGGCATGGATCGGTATGCCATTCTCGTGTTCCCGGATCAGCCGTTGACCGACGAGGAACAGGTGGCGTTCACCGCCAATTTCGGCGAACTGGAAATCACGCTGGCGGGCCAGATGGCGAAGCCGGAAGAGCGGCGCTTTCAGCAACTGGAACTTGGCGACATCTCCAACTTCAACGGGGCCGACACCAGCCGCTTGCGCGCGCGCGACGACAAGCGCCGGATGTATGCGCTGGCGAACCGGCTGTGGCATTCCGACGCGTCGTTCCGCGCGATTGGTGCAGGCTATACGTTGCTTCATGGGCGCATCGTTCCGAGCAAGGGCGCCGACACGCAATTCGCCGACATGCGCGCCGCCTACGACGCGCTGAGCCCGTCGGAGAAGAAAGACGCCGAAGCCCTGGTCTGCGAACATTCGATCGTTTTCTCTCGCGAACAAATCGGTTTTGGCGAGTATAATCCAGGCTTCGAGGAACATCTGAAGCCGGTGCCGCATAAATTGGTCATCACGCATCCGAAGACCGGCCGGAAGTCGCTGTACTTGTCGTCGCATATCGGCGGCATCGTTGGCTGGCCGGTGCCGGAAGCGCGCGCCTTCATCCGCGATCTGACGGAACACGCCACGCAGCCTCAGTTTGTTTACAGCCATAAGTGGCGGGTCGGCGACATGACAATGTGGGATAACCGCACCGTCATGCATCGCGCGACGCGCTTCGACGATTTGAAGGAAACGCGCGATTTGCGCCGGACCTCGCTGAAGGGCATTGGCCTGGAAGTGAAACTGCCGGCGATGGCGGCGGAATAAGACCAGAGTCTGAAATGGCAGACTTGCGCGCGTGTCGTTATCCCCGGGCTCGTCCCAGGGACCGGCCGCGGGGACAAGCCTGGCCGTACCGTTAAGAGGCGATGCGATGTGTCGAATTTTATGCGCGCCGGTGTAAGACCATGGCTTTGACAGTTCGACCCCTGCACGATCTGTTCGTCGCAGAAATTGGCGGTATCGACCTCACCCGTCCCACGACGCGTGAGGAAGTGGCCGACATCGAGGCCGCGATCGCGGCGCACGCCGTGCTGGTGTTTCGGAACCAAAACGTAACCGACGAACAACAACTGGCCTTCTCCCGTTGTTTCGGCGCGTTAGAAGAAACCCGCGGTACCGGGATCAGCAAACCGGGCGAGCAGCGGTTGCATCCCGCCTTCGCCGATGTATCGAACCTGGATGTGGACAATTCCGTGCTCGCCCGCGACAACCGGCGGCGCCTGTATGGGCTTGGTAATATGTTGTGGCATTCGGACAGTTCCTTCAAACCCGTGCCCGCGACTTATTCTCTACTGTCCGGCCGCATCGTTGTGGACACGGGCGGAGAGACCGAATTCGCCGACATGCGCGCCGCTTACGACGCGTTGGACGACGAAACAAAAGTGGAAATCGCCGATCTGGTCTGCGAGCATTCGTTGATTTACTCGCGCGAGGTTCTGGGCTTCGACGATCTTTCCGAGACCGAGCGCGCGGCGATGGTCCCGGTCCGCCAGGTTCTGACCCGCACGCATCCGGTCAGTTTACGAAAATCGATCTATCTGGCGTCGCATATCGGTAAGATACTGGGGTGGCCGGTGCCAGAGGCGCGCGCGTTCATCCGCGATCTGACGGAACACGCGACTCAGGAACGGTTTGTGTATGCGCACAAATGGCGGACGTTCGACCTCGTGATGTGGGATAACAGGAGCACGATGCATCGCGCGCGCCGGTTTGACTCGACGAAGGTCCGGGACATGCGGCGGACGACGGTCGCGGGGATCGGGCCGTCGGTGGCGCAGGAGGCTTTCGCGGCGGAATAAACCCGCGACGAGTGCGTCCCTATCGATCCGTCAGCCTGATCTCGATCCGCCGGTTTCGCGCCCGCGCCTCCGTCGTGTCCGCCGTATCCACCGGTTGATTCTCCCCAAACCCCGTCGCCGCCAGATGCTGGGCGCCAATCCCATGCTCGGTCAGAAACTTTACCACCGTGATCGCGCGCGCCGCCGATAATTCCCAGTTCGACGGGAATCGCGCGGTCCGCACCGGGACCGAATCCGTGTGTCCGTCCACGCGGAGGATCCAGGCCACATCCCCCGGAATCTGGTCCGCGATCTGACTGAAGGTCGCCGCGAATTCCGCCATGCGGACGATCCCCGCGGTCGTCAATTCCGCGCTGCTGACCCCGAACAACACCTCGCTCTGAAACACAAAGCGGTCGCCCACGATCGTCACGCCCGGTTTATCGGCCAGCACCGCGCGTAGCTTGCCGAAGAATTCGCTGCGGTATTTTCGCAATTCCTCCACCTGGGTGGCCAGCGCCAGGTTCAATTGTTCCGTCAGGCCGCTGGCCCGCGCCTGTTCCTCGATCCGCGCCCGTTCGCTCACCGCCAGCGCACGGCGCGCGTGCTCCGCATCCTGCGTCAGCATCGCGATCTTCGCCCGCGCGCTGTCGGCGAGTTTCTTCTCGTCCGCCAGCAGCAACTCCGCGGCGCGGCGCTTTTGGTCCTCGGTTTGCGCGGTTGCGGTGGCGGTGCGCGCCAGTTTTTCCAGTTCGTCGCGCAGTGCGGTCAGCGCCTGGACCTGTTCCATCAGCCGGGCGAGTTCCGACAATTTGGCGTCGATTGTGGCCTTGTCCGCCTTGACCGTCCGGTCCATCGCGGCAAGCTGGTCGCGCATGGCCCGCATCCGCGCTTCCGCTGCCTCGGCCTCGTCGCGCATCCGCGCGATGTCGCCGGATAATTGGATATTGGCCCGGCTCGCCGCATCCGCCCGCGCAGTCTGCTCATCGACCCGCGCCGTCAAAGTCCGGTTCACCGTCGCGGCGGCGGCGGCGGCCATCTCGACTTCCTTCAGCAGCGCCGCCAGCCGGTCCCGCTCTGCCATCGTATTCGCGGTCTGCGCGTTCAGATCGCGCAACCGCCGCAGCAGCACCGTCCGCGCCGCGTCGCCCGCCGCCACGTCCTGGTTCAGCCGCGTGACGGAGCCGGTGAGGTCGGCATTGCGCGCCTTCTCTTCCACCAAAGACCGGTTGGAGGCGGTGAGTTGTTCGTTGCGCCCAGCAAGAACCACGGATTCGAAGGCCTGCGCGACCACGAAAACCAGCAGTACAAACATGAGAACCATAAGCAGTGTGGACAGCGCGTCCACATAGCCGGGCCACGCGTCCAAACCGTTCCCGCCACCGCCTCGCCGGGTCCGCGCGGCCATGCCGGGGTTACCGTTTCTCGCCAGAGGACGCGGCGACCGTTCGGGTCAACAGCCGCAGGTCGTTCCGCAATTCGCCTAAAGTCTCGGCCCGCCCGCGTTCGGCCTCGTCGGTCAGGCGTTGCAGACAGAGTTCGATATTTCGAAGATGCCCCCGCGCGACCTCGTCGCCGCCCGCATAGGACTCGGACAGGCGCAGCATCAAATGCTGGCTACTGCGCATCGCCTCCGCCAGCGCCCCGATCCGCTCATTCAGCGACAGCAAAACCTGCCGGTCCTGGGCGCGGCTTTCCTCGCCCCGCAGCAGCACGCGCCGGAGGCTTTCCATGTTCTCCGCCGTCTGTTCCAGCAGTGCCTGCACGAAAACGGGAACCGATCCCTCGCCATCCGGCAGCGCCCCGGACGACAATCGGGTAAGACCGGCGAGCCATTCCTCCAACTCGTTGAAAAAGCGATTTTGCGCCTGACCGGCGGTGAGGTCGAGAAAGCCAAGGATCAAGGCCCCCGCGAGCCCGAACAGACTGGCGGAAAACGCCGTCCCCATCCCGCCAAGCGGCTTCGCGAGGCCGGCTTTGAGCTGGTCGAACATGGCCGTGACTTCGCCGGTTCCCACCGACATCGCCCCGATGACGTCCGCGACCGCGCCGATCGTCTTCAGCAACCCCCAGAACGTGCCCAGAAGACCCAGAAAGATCAGCAATCCCGTCATATAGCGGGACAATTCCCGGCTTTCGTCCAAACGCGAGGACAGACTGTCCAGCAGGCTCCGCATCGCGCCGGACGACAGCGTCAGCCGCCGCTGGTCTTGGTCGTCGTCGCGCGGGCGCAGCATTCGGGCCATCGGCGCCAACAGCCGCGCCGTGGGCGCGCCGGCGAGGCGATCCGGCCCAGCGCGATAATGGTCGAGCCACGCGACTTCGGGGGCCAGGCGCAGCACCTGGTGCAGGTTCCAGCCAATCCCGCTCGCAAGCACCAGAAGGATCAGCCCGTTCAGCCCGGGATTGTTCCAGAATACGTCCCAGAGCACCGGGGACAGGACGCCCACCGCGGCACATACCAGTGCAAGGAACAGTGCCATCCGCAGCAAATAGGTGGTGGGACGGGTCACCGCGTCACCTCGCCTGGCCGCGCCACGGTCAGCTCCACCCGGTTGGGTGGCCCGCTTTCGGTCTTCGACCCCATCGCGCGGACGTAGATCTGGCTGGAAGGTATGCCGCAATCCAGCAGCACCGTCCGCACGGCGAGGCCTCGCGACAAGGACAGGCGCCGCGCGGTGGAGGGGTCGTCGCTTTTGCCCGCAGCATAAGCAATAACGTTGACGCTGCTGGCGGTGGCGGCTGGGATTGCGCGGGCCAGGGCGCGGATGCGGGCCTCCTCGCCGGCGGACAGGTCGGTTTTGCCATCGTCGAACACCACGCGGATTGGCGCGGGAAAAGTTTGGACCGGCGCGGGCGCGGGCGGCGCGGTCGCGACTGGCGGGGGGGGCGCCGGTTGCGCGGTGGGCAGCGCGGGAATTGGCACCACCGCTTGCGAAGGGGCGCGGTCCGACGCCGGTGCGGACCGCGCGCGCGCGGGTACTGGCGCCACTGGAGAGGCCGGGTTCCGGGCCACGGGCACGGGTG
>JAYWAX010000060.1:0-7072 GCA_043782125.1 Acetobacteraceae bacterium
TTCTGAACCGGGCGGGACCGGGCATGGCCGCCACGCGGTTTCACGACGGGCGCAGCGGCGCAACCCATGCGGTCGAGCCCGTCGTCCTCGGCCGCGACCTGCGCATCGTTGGGCCGGCGGACCAGCTACGCGCGGTCTGGCCGCTCGATCGGGTCCGCGCGGCGCCAGAGATCGACCCTGACGGCATGACGGTTCTGACGGCGCGCGACCGTCTGGGCGTGCTGTCCACCGGCGACGCTGTGCTGTTGGCGAGTCTGCGCAATGCCGGCGTGCGTCTGCCCCAACAGCGGACGTGGACAAGCCGGCATTGGATCGGCGTCGGCTCTGGGCTCGTGGCGTCGCTCGCGGTCCTGGCACTGGGCTTGAACGCGCTGCCCAGTTGGATCGCGGCCGGGATTCCGGTGGCGTGGGAACGCAAACTTGGCGACCCGATGGCGGCGTTGATGACGGCGCGCTCGCCCCGCTGCGAGGGCGCGGACGGCCAGGCGGCGCTGAACCGCCTGGTCGAGCGTCTGCGCGCCGCGGGCAAGATCGCGATCCCGGTGGAGCTGTGGGTCCTGAACGACGGGATGGTCAACGCCTTCACCCTGCCGGGCGGGCGCGTGCTGATCATGCGCGGCCTGATCGGCGAGGCCGCGGACGGTGCCGTGCTGGCGGGTGTGATCGCGCACGAACTGGGCCATGTCGCGCACCGCGATTCCGCGACCATGCTGGTCCGCGAAATGGGGTTTCAACTCGTTCTCGCGTCCCTGGGCCTTGGCGACATGGGCGGCGCGGCGATCGGCGGGGCGAGCCAATTGACCGCCCGAGCCTATGGACGCGCCGCGGAGGCGGCGGCGGATGAAACCGCAATCGAGGTGCTGACCGCGGCGGGGTTGCGCGCCGACGGGCTGAGCCGATTTTTCGCCGCGATGGAGACGAAGCGCGCGCGCAAACCGGCGGTGGAGGGCGAGGTGCCTCTGGGCGATCGCGCGGAAACGCTGACATCGTGGCTGTCGACCCATCCGCCAGACCAGGAACGGCGCGCGAAGACGGCGCGGCCGGAGAGTGGGGAGACGCCGTTTACCGACGCGGAATGGGCGGCGATCCGGGGGATGTGTTCGCGGAAGGATATGGACAATCGGAAGTGAATGACCAGCATCGGGCAGTTCGAATCACACATCCGCCCCGCCCCCCGGTTTGAAACGCCGCGACCCGGCGTTCCCGTTCCGCCGAAGACGTGCCGCCATCGAGATAGTCGTAACTTATGCCTTTCGCGTCCAGCGCCGCGCGGACGATCTGCAAATGTCCGACAAACTGGCTTAAAACCAGCGCCTTGAGCCGGTTGCGGATCGGGTCTTCCACTAACTCCTCGAACGCCGTCAGCTTCCCGCTGGGAATCGCGGCGCCCGGGTCGAGCGGCGCCGGATTGCAGCAAGCTCGCCGCTGCCACGCGATCTCGGCCAGAATTTGTATTTTCCGGCGGCCCTACGGCACCTCCGAGGCGGCCAGTTTTTCCAGCGATTGTCGCCGCAACGCCTCGTAGAACGCACGCTCTGTCACGGCCGTAGCTGGCTGACCGATCTCGCCGTCCGTGGAACCGAACCTACCCGGCGGACTGACCACTCAATCGGAACAAGGGATGTCCACCGCATGGGTGGTGCCCGTTTCCGCGGCCGCGAAAAGGCGCTCGGTCTCATCCAGGATCGCGGTGGCAAGACGCGCGCCCTCGTCACCGGCCTGACGTGCCAGTCCCAGGACCCGGTACTCGGCGGCCATCGTCGCCGGGAGGTCCGGCCAGGGCAGGCTTTCGGCGACCCGCAAAGCCGCGAGCAGTTCGTTGAGTTCGTCGAGCGGCGGACGCGCAAGCGGGGCCGGGGCCGGGGCGGGCGGCGAGAACAGGTCGGTCTGATCGGGGGCGAATCGGCGCATGACCGGATTATAGCCAACCGGGGTCTATTGCGAAACCGTGTCCGATGCCCGCACGATAACGTCAGATGCGCGAACAAATCCTGTCTGACTACCTTGCCGAAATTGCCCGCATTCGCGCGACTCGCGCGGGAACTGGCGAGATCAGCTACTATGGCGCACTCACCGGGGCCTTGAATGCTGCGGGAGAGCGGCTGAAGCCGCGTGTCTTCTGTGTGCCGAATTTGCGCAATCGTGGTGCCGGCTTCCCCGACATGGGCCTGTTCGTCGCGGCCCGGGGCCATGCCCCAGAGGATTGGCCAGAGGCCCATCCGCCGGAACGCGGTGTCGTCGAAGTGGACGACATCCCGGCGGAACTAACGGTCAAATCCGGCAGCGCCCAGGTGCAACGGTATCTCGATGCGTATGGTCTCGTGCTCGTCACGAATTACCGCGATTTCGTGCTTTTGGGCCGTGACGCTCTGGGCCGGCCGGAGCGGCGGGAAAGTTTCTCCTTCGACTGCGCCGATGCCGCCGCGTTTTTCGCCCTGGCACGAAGCCCGCGCCGTCCCCCGGGGCTCGCCGCCCGGTTCGCCGAGTTCCTTGAACGTGTGCTGTTGCATCAGGCGCCACTCGCCCGGCCCGAGGATGTCGCGTTCTTCCTCGCGTCCTATGCGCGCGACGCGCTTGCGCGAATCGACGAAAAGGCCAGCCTGCCCGCCTTCGCCGAATTACGAGGTGCGTTGCAGGAGGCGTTGGGACTCCGTTTCGAGGGGCCGAAAGGCGAGCATTTGTTTCGTAGCAGCCTGGTGCAAACGCTGTTCTACGGGTTGTTCAGCGCCTGGGTCGAGGTGGCGCGGGACGGCGAGGCCAATTTCGACTGGCGCGTTGCGGGCTGGAGCCTGCATGTTCCCTTCGTCGATACGCTGTTCCAGCGCATCGCCACCCCGCAATACCTGAAACCGCTCGGACTCGAAGAGCCTCTGTCCTGGGCCGCCGCGGCGCTGAACCGGGTGGACCGGAATGCCTTCTTCGCCCGTTTCGACGAGGCGGACGCTGTTCGTTATTTCTACGAACCGTTCCTCGCGGCGTTCGATCCCGCGCTGCGGACACAGTTCGGGGTTTGGTACACGCCGCGCGAAATCGTCCGCTATATGGTGGAACGGGTGGACCAGGTGCTGCGGAGCGAACTCGGGCTGGCGGACGGACTGGCCGATCCCTCGGTGTGGGTTCTCGATCCGTGTTGCGGCACCGGCGCGTATTTGGTGGAGGTGCTGGATCGCATCGCGCGAACCTTGCGCGCGAAGGGCGAGGACGCGTTGGTGGCCGAGGACCTGAAACTGGCCGCGATGACGCGTGTGACGGGCTTCGAAATCATGCCCGCGCCCTATGTCATCGCGCACTGGCAGGTGGGGCACGCGCTGCGCGCCGCGGGCGCGCCGCTGCGTCAGGACGAGCGCGCGGCGGTCTATCTCACCAACGCATTGACCGGTTGGGCGGCACCGACGGACGGAGAGGCGGCTGAGTCGGCGCAGCGCGGCATTCGCTTCACCTATCCGCCGCTCGCCGATGAGCGGGACGAGGCGGCGCGCGTGAAGCAGGCGCGACGGATTCTCGTGGTATTGGGGAACCCGCCGTACAACGCATTCGCCGGGACGTCGCCCGCCGAGGAGTCGGGGCTGGTCGAGCCTTACAAGGAAGGATTGCAGCGCGATTGGGGCATCCGGAAGTTCAATCTGGACGATCTCTATGTGCGGTTTTTCCGGATCGCTGAGCGGCGTATCGCCGAGGGTACCGGTCGCGGCATTGTTTGTTTCATCAGCAACCATTCATGGCTCTGGTATCCGTCGTATGTGGTGATGCGAAAACGTCTGTTGTCGGAGTTCGATCGGATTTGGGTAGACAATCTGAATGGTTCGAAATTCGAGACCGGCAAGGTCGCGCCGGATGGCACTCCCGATCCGTCGGTATTCAGCACCGAAGCCAATCGCGAAGGCATTCAGGTCGGCTCGGCCATTGCGCTGCTGGTAAGGCGCGACACGCCGATGGGTGGACAGGTCTTGCACCGCGACTTTTGGGGCGCGTCGAAGCGCGAGGCGCTGCTTGCCAGCCTCGACGCGACCGACTTCGACGTGACATACGCGCGGACAACGCCCATCGCCGCCAATCGATTTTCGCTGCGGTCCGCATCGACAGCGGTCGAGTACGGGTCGTGGCCAACGTTGCCGGAACTTTCGGGCCTACCACCGTTCAGCGGCGCGCTGGAGATGCGACGCGGCGCGCTGCTGTCGCTCGACCGGACGGAACTCGCGAATAGAATGCGACAATATTTCGATCCGAAGGTCTCATTCACGGAATTGAGAGCCGCAGGCATCGGCCCGGTGGAAGACATGGCCCGCTTCACTGCCGTTGATGCGCGCGAACGCCTGATCCGAGGGCAAACATTTTCCGATCAGGCGCTCTGCAAAATTTCGTTGCACCCATTCGAAGTTTGGTGGGCCTATCACACCAATGCCCGGCCGATGTGGAACGAGCCTCGACCTGAACTTGCAGCACGCACATTTCACGGAAATGGATTTGTTGTTACGCGCTTTCGTTCCCGGCGTCCCGAGGAAGGGATGCCAATCTTTTGGACCCCGCTGCTCCCCGGATACCACCTCCTCGATCCCAACTCCCACCCGCTCCCGGTGTTGGCTGACCCACGCACCGCCAACCTCTCGATCCCGGCTCGTGCCTGGCTCACGGCTCTCGCTCTGCCAGACCCCGACACCAACCGCGACATCGCCGCACTGCCGTGGCACCACGCGCTCGCCATCGGCTACGCGCCCGCCTGGCTCACTGAAAACGCCGACGGCATCCGTCAGGATTGGCCCCGCGTTCCGCTGCCCAACAACGCCGATCTGCTGCGCGCCTCCGCCGCGCTTGGCGCCCGCGTCGCCGCCCTGCTCGACCCCGACACACCGGTGCCCGGCGTTACGGTTGGCACGATCCAGCCCGTGCTCGCCACCATCGCGACGCCAACCAAACGCGGCGGCGGCGCGATGACCGAGGCTGACCGCATGCTCACCGCCGGTTGGGGCCATGCCGGAAAAGGCGGGGCGGTCATGCCAGGTCGAGGCCGCGCGGTGGTACGCGACTATGCGCCGAACGAAGCGCCAACCCAGGCGGAAGCCGCGCTGCTTGGCGCCCAGACAATCGACGTTTTCCTCAATGCCGACGCCTGGTGGCGAAACGTTCCTCAGGAGGTATGGAACTTCACCATCGGCGGCTACCAGGTGCTGAAGAAGTGGCTGTCCTACCGGGAACAACCCCTGCTCGGCCGGGCGCTCTCGCCCGCCGACGTACGCTATGTGCGGGATGTGGCGCGCCGCCTCGCCGCGCTCCGTATGATGGCGCCGGAACTGGACGCCAACTACCGTGCATGCGCTGCCGCCCATCGCCCGCTGACCGCGCCAGACGCCGATCCGCCCTCATCCTGAGCAGTCCACGCCGGGTGGGCAACGACCGCCCGGGTCCGCGGAGCGAAAGCTCCGCTCCGGTTTACAAACCGGCCGAAGCCGCCAGTCCGCCTCCCCTACCGCATCGTCGCCCCCCGCTCGTACCGCCGCCACGCGCTCATTTGAATCGCCGAGGTTTTGCAATGCACCACCACCGGCTTCGTCTTCACCGCGAATGCGCGCGCGATGCCTTCGGCGATGTCCGACTCGTCCTGGATGGTGATCCCTTCGGCACCGAAGGCGCGCGCCCATGCCGCGAAGTCGGGATTTGTTAACTTCATGGCCTCCATGAAGTCGCGCTCGGGGTAACGGACGTAGCTGTGCATGCCGATCGTGCCGTACATGGAATTGTCGGATATGATAACAATCGGCGCACACCCATATTGAATCGCCGTCGCCAGTTCGTTGCCCGCCATCAACGTTCCGCCATCGCCCATGAATGCCACGACCTGGCGTCCCGGACGGCGCAACCCGGCGGCGACGGCCATGGGCATGCCGGAGCCCATGGCCCCGACGATCGACGAGTGAAACTCTTGCGTTTGTTTAAACCCGATGTAGCGATGCACGTACGATCCAAAATTGCCCGCGTCCGTCGTGACAATCGCGTCGTCGGCCAGATGTTTGTCCACTTCGCACACAACCGCGGCGAAGTTGATACCGTCCGGCGTGGGGTCCCATTTCTTGGCCAGCAACGACAAATGCCGCTCATTCAGCCCCTTGACCCAGTCCTTGCGTTTTCCCGCATCGGCGGGCGCGCCCTTGGCGAGCAGGCCTTTGATCACTTCGTGCGGATCGGCGGGGATGCCCAGATCGACGCGCCAAACGCGGCCGATTTCATTCGCGTCGGGCCAGATATGGACCAGCGGCACTTGCGGCTGCGGCGCGGCGGGGAACGTATAAGACTGGCTGACACTGTCGGTTATGCGTTCGCCCAAAGAAACAATCAGATCGGCGCGCTTCATTTCGGAAATCAACACCGGCGGCACCCGGATGCCCATGTATCCCCCAAAATTGGGATGGTTCGCGTCGAACAGATGCGGGCGGCGATGCGTCGGGTTGATCGGCAGCATCCAGGTCTCGGCCAAAGTGCGCAGATCGGCCAGCGCGGATTTATCGTGCAGCGCGCTTGTCAGCATCGCGCCGCCGACCAGGATCAGCGGCCGTTCCGCTCGCGCCAGCATATCCGCCAACCGGTCGAGGTCCTGGGGCCGCGCGCCGGGGATCATGCGCGGGCGCGGCAGGTTCACCTCGGCGTCGGTTTCCTCGTCGAAAATGTCTTCCGGCAGGATGACCGCCACCGGGCCGGGCGTGCCGTTTTCGGCGATATGAAAGGCGCGGGCGATGGCCTCGGAAGCGGTTTCGGGTTCGTTCACCTCGATCACGGCCTTGGTGATGTCGGATAACAACTTGGAATAATTCTGTTCCTGCAGGGCGCCACGGCCAAAATCCTTGCGCTCGACCTGGCCAATCAGCATGACCATCGGGGTGGCGTCGTGGAACGCCGAGTGCAGCGCGACCATGCCGTTCGACAGGCCGGGCCCGCGCGACACGGCGCAGACTCCGGCGCGCGACCGCAGGCGCCCGTCGGCAACCGCCATGAATCCGGCGCCCGCCTCATGCCGGCAGACGATCATTTTAATGGAATTGCGCTCGCTGAGCACCGAGGTCAGGCCGACATAGCTTTCGCC
>JAYWAX010000061.1:0-2544 GCA_043782125.1 Acetobacteraceae bacterium
GATGGGGGTGCGTCCGGCGAAATGATCACCTGGATCGTCAGACGCCTGTTCCAGTCGGCATTCGTTGTGCTGGCCATGACAATCATCGTGTTCGTGGGCGTGCATGTCATCGGCAATCCCGTGGACATTCTGATCTCGCCCGAAGCGGATCAGGCGGAGCGGGCGCGAATTATCGCCAGCATGGGGCTGGATCAGCCGCTGTGGCGGCAATACGCGTATTTTCTGGGCGGCGCGCTGCAAGGCGATCTCGGCCGGAGTTTTGTCTTTAACGAACCGGCGCTGAAACTGATCGCGCAACGAATGCCCGCGACGCTGGAACTCGCTGTGACGGCGGTGTTGTTCTCGACGATTTTTGGCGTGCCGCTGGGGCTTTACGCCGGGCTGAAGCCGGACGGGTTTCTGGGCCGGACGATCATGGCCGGAAGTATCGTCGGATTCTCCTTGCCGTCGTTCTGGGTTGGGCTGATGCTGATCATGGTCTTCGCCGTGCAACTGGGTGTGCTGCCCAGTACCGGGCGCGGCGCGACGGAAACATTGTTCGGCGTCCCCTGGTCGTTTCTGACCTGGGATGGGCTGCGCCACATGCTGATGCCCGCGCTGAACCTGTCGCTGTTCAATATTTCGCTCGTCCTCCGGCTGACCCGCGCCGGCGTCCGCGAAACCCTGCCGATGGACTATATAAAATTCGCGCGCGCCAAAGGCCTGTCGCCGTCGCGGGTGATTTTCGTTCACGTCCTGAAGAACATCATGATCCCCGTGGTCACGGTGCTTGGCCTGGAGTTGGGATCCACCATCGCCTTCGCCGTGGTGACGGAGAGTGTCTTCGCCTGGCCCGGCATGGGCAAGCTGATTATCGACAGCATCAACGTGCTGGACCGGCCGGTGATCGTCGCCTATTTGATGATGATCGTCATGTTGTTCATCGCGATCAATCTGGTGGTGGATATTCTTTACATGGTCCTTGATCCCCGCGTCCGCCTGGGGGGCAAATCGTGAAAGAAGAAACCCCGTTCCGCCGCTTCGCGTCAGAGTTCGCGGCGTCGAACCTGGCGTTGGCGGGCCTGGCGGTGTTCGTCACCATCGCGCTCCTGGCGATCTTCGCAAGCCTGATCGCGCCGCAAAACCCGTACGATCTGGCGCAACTCGACATTATGGACGGGCGGCTGCCGCCGGGCAGCAAATCCCCCGCGGGCTATACGTTCCTGTTGGGCACCGACGACCAGGGACGGGACATGTTCTCGGGCATGCTGTACGGGCTTCGGATCAGCCTCGCGGTTGGGGTGGGATCGGCGCTGTTCGCGGCCGTCGTTGGCACCTGGCTTGGCCTGTTCGCCGCTTTTCTGGGCGGACGCGCGGATACCGCGATCATGCGGCTGGTCGATTTGCAATTGTCGTTTCCCTCGATCCTCGTTGCCCTGATGATCCTCGCCGTGCTCGGCAAGGGCGTGATGAACGTTGTGATGGCGCTGGTCATTGTCGAGTGGGCCTATTACGCGCGTAACGTTCGCGCCACCGCCATGGTCGAACGCCAGCGCGAGTATATCGAGGCCGCCGAATGCCTGGCGCTGCCCCGCTGGCGCATCGTATTCCGGCATTTGTTGCCGAACTGCCTGCCACCATTGATCGTCATCGGCACCCAGCAGGTCGCCCGCGCAATCGCGCTGGAGGCCACGTTGTCCTTCCTCGGTCTGGGCGTTCCGATCACCGAGCCGTCGCTGGGTCTGTTGATCGCCAATGGCTATCAATACATGCTGTCCGGCAAATACTGGATCAGCTTTTACCCGGGGATCACGCTGCTTGTAACGATCGTGTCGATCAATCTCGTCGGCGACCAGCTTCGCGACGTCCTCAATCCCCGGTTGAAACGATGACCGCCACCATCGAAGTCCGCAATCTTCGTACGCATTTCTTCACCCGCGCGGGGGTGGTGAAGGCTGTCGACGACGTATCGTTCTCGGTCAACCGGGGCGAGGTTCTGGGACTTGTCGGAGAATCCGGCTCGGGCAAATCCGTCACCGGGTTTTCCATCATCGGTCTTGTCGATCCGCCCGGCCGGATCGCGGGGGGATCGATCCTTTATCAGGGCAAAGACCTGGCGGCCCTGCCCGAAAACGAGATGCGGTCGTTGCGCGGCAATCGTATCGCGATGATTTTCCAGGACCCGATGATGACGTTGAATCCGGTGCTGCGGATCGATACGCAGATGATCGAAACGGTTCAGGCGCACGACAACGTGTCTCGAAGCGAGGCCCGCCGCCGTTCTCGCGACGCTTTGGGCATGGTAGGCATCCCCAGCCCAGACGAGCGCCTCGACTCCTATCCGCACCAGTTCTCCGGCGGCATGCGCCAGCGCGTCGCCATCGCCATCGCGCTGCTGCACAATCCCGATCTGCTCATCGCGGACGAGCCGACGACGGCGCTGGATGTCACGATTCAGGCGCAAATCCTGGCGAAAGTGCAGGAACTCGCGGTCGAGCACGGCACCGCGCTGATCTGGATCACGCACGATCTGTCGGTGATCGCGGGCCTCGCGGATCGGATCGC
>JAYWAX010000062.1:0-7065 GCA_043782125.1 Acetobacteraceae bacterium
GTAAATCCCGGCGAGCCGGAAGATGTCCACCGCGCACCGGTCCGCGAACCTGGCCCAGAGGCGCTCGGCGTCGAGGCGGCGTTGGACACGGGGTTGGGAGGGGGCGGGCGGTGTGTCCTCATCGACCCAGCCGCCGTCGCGGTTGCCGTAAACGACGGTGCTCGACAGGTAGCCGATCCAGCGCAAGGCGGGCGCGGTCTCGATTTCGTGGACGTAGCGGGCCAGGATCGGATCGCCGTCCGGGCCTGGGGCGGCGGTGACCAGGATGTGGGTGGCGGTGGCGATCGCGGTGGCCGCCGCATCGAATGCGACCATGCCAGGCCCAGGGTGGCCTCGCGTTGTGGCGGTGACGGCGAAATCGGCCGCGGCCTGGGCCACCGCCCGCCCGGAATAACCGAGGCCGAAGATAAGAAGCTGGTTCACTGGCCGCCTCGATTGCGCATCAGGGTCGCGCCAAACCAGCCCAGACCGGCGTTGATCGCGATCCCCGACAGGGACAGCAAGACCAGGGCGGCGAACATGCGCGGGATTTCCAGCCGGTAGCCCGCCTCCAGAATGCGATAGGCCAACCCCGATGCGAAACCGCCGGAGCCCGCGACGAACTCCGCCACCACCGCGCCGACCAAAGCGAGCCCGCCGGAAATGCGCAGGCCGGACAGAAAGAACGGCAGCGCCGCGGGCAGCCGCAGCAGCGTCAGCGTCCGCATCCGCCCGCCGCCGTAAAGGCGGAACAGGTCGAGCAATTCTGGCGGCGCCGAGGCGAGGCCGGTTGCGGTATTCGCGAACACCGGAAAGAACGCGACGATGACCGCGCAAACGACCAGCGAGGCGAAGGGATCGCCCACCCAGACCACGATCAATGGCGCGATCGCGACGATCGGCGTCACCTGCAGAACGATCGCCCAGGGCTGGATGGCGGCCTGGGCCAGGCGGGACATGGACATCGCGATCGCCATCCCCGCGCCCAATACTGCGGATGTTATCAACGCCACGAAGGTCACGGTCAGGGTAGACGCGAGCGACAGCAACAGGCCGTACGGGTCTTTCAGGAATGCCGCCACCACCGCCTCTGGGCCGGGGACGAGATAGACGGGGACGTCCAGCAGGCGCGTCGAGCCCTCCCACGCCAGCAACGCGAGCAGGCCGAACAAACTGGGCGCGAGGCGGTAAAAGCGGTCGGTCATGGGTTTAAATATGTTGCGTTTGTTGGGCGCCACGCCGGTTGCGCGGGCGTGAACCGAGCCGATTGGATGGAGGAGGAAGCGTTCTATCCATTGAAGCCGCTTTCGAATTCAACATCTGCCTCCGCTTCGCTGACGAGCCGATTTATACCTAACCCCCGAACGATTGACTCTCGGCACGGCTTCTCCCACTCGTCATGGCACGGCTCGACCGGGCCATCGGGCGCGGCACATCGATCGAACGAGAGGCGCTTTCCGCCGTTCATCGTGCCCACTCTCGCGATGGGTGGGGTACCGCTCCGAATGGCCCGCTCGGGGGCGTGCCATGACGCGGAGAGGATCTCGCGATGGGTCAATCGTTCATGCCGTTGGTATTACAATTTTCAATTTACGCGCAACGTGAAACATGTTGTGCCGTTCCGCTTCCAGCTTCTTTCCCGAGCTGACCGGCATGGCTCGGGGCTGACAGATGGCCGATGCGCCAAAACGCGATGGCAGCCATGGGTTTCCCGGTCCAAGGGCGCGCTTTTATAGGTCGCGCGGGCGGAAACCGAAAGGGACGATCCACTCAGCCAATCGCTTGAATGGAGCCGCCATGCCTCTCCGCGTCATGGCACGCCCCTGAGCGGGCCATCGGCAGCGGCACGGCCACCGTTTTCGTGCGAACCGGCGGCGATCCATTCCCCCGGCAGGGGTTGTGCCGCGACCGATGGCCCGCTCGGGGGCGTGCCATGGCGGGGCGAGGCCTGCGCGGCATACAGGCGTGGGCGGCGTCAATCGCGTATGAGGCTCGCGTACGGGGCGGATCATCCAGGCGCGGTCGCCGTCAGGCAGACGATTGCCCGTATCCGCGCGCCGCGTCCCGGGCGGCCATGGCGGCGGTATAGTCCGGGGCGAGGCGGATGGCCTCGTCGAAATCGGCAATCGCGCGCGCGGGCTGGCCCGCCGCCAGCCAGGCGCGGCCGCGGTTGTGAAAGGCGGAGGCGAACCCTGGATCGAGGCGGATCGCATGATCCAGGTCGGCGATGGCGCGGCTGGGCTCGCCCTTCGCCATCCAGGCGAACCCCCGGCCGTTGAACGCGTCGGCGAGGCCGGGATCGAGCCGGATCGCCTGGGTCAGTGCCGCGATGGCGCTGTCTCGATCGCCCAGACCGTTGAAGGCGTAGCCGCGGTTGTTGAAGGCGTCCGCGCGTCCGGGATCTATCTGGATCGCCCTGTCCAGGTCTTCCAGCGCACGGGCGTATTGTTTCTTGCCGTTATACGCGAAGCCGCGCGCCGTGAACGCCGCGGCGGAGGCGGGGTCGCATGCCACCGCCGCGTCCAGCGCCCGAACGGCGTCATCGTACAATTTCGCCGCATTCAGCGCGTGCCCCTGCGCGAGGGCGTCCGTCCGGGCGGTTTCAGGAGGCGTCACGGTCGCTGGCCTTTCATGGGCCGCTTCGTCCGGATCACGGCCATGATGGCCGTCTCGTCTCCCACGGCCATGATGGCCGCCTTGTCTCCCACGGCCATGATGGCCGCCTTGTCTCCCGCGACGCTGACAGGCCGCGGCAAACAGTATGCGTGGCCGCGTTCGAACCGTACGCGCGGCGTATCGAGCCGGTGTTTCGCACACCGGCTCGCTACGAACGTCTCATATCCTGGGCCTTGCCGCTGGCCCGCTGAAAAATGGCTTGGCCTTTGGGATGCAAATGCCCGTTGGCGATCGAACCTCAGGCGGACATACGGCGGCGGGCCGTGCCGGCGATGTAGGCGACGCCTTCCGGGCCGGCCTGTTCCGCGTGCATCAGTCCAGCGGGGATTTCGCAGTGATCGCCGACGCGGAATGTCGTCGGGATCCCGCCGCGGGTCTGCGTGATCTCGCCACTCAGAACCATGATGCGGGCGTCGAAATCATGCGCGTGCGAGTCAACCGTGTGACCGGCTTTATGTCCGCCGTGTACGACCGTAAAGCCTTCGCGGCGCAGATCGGCCTCGAACATTTCGCGGGTCAGCGGTCCGGCGCGGCGGCGGCCGGCGATATAGGCAACGCCTTCCGGGCCGACCTGCTCGGCATGGCAGCAGCCGGCGGGCACCGCGCAGCAATCGCCAGCGCGGAATGTTTCGGCCTTGCCGTCGCGCGTGATGGTGATTTCGCCGCCCAGTACGTAGAGCCTGGCGTCGAAGTCATGCGTATGATCCGGGCTGGATTCGTTGGGTTTCAGGCTGGAGTTAACGAGCTTATAGCCTTCCTGGCGCAGGCTGGCCTCGAACGAAAGACGATCCATGGTAGGTTCCTCAGATGTTGTTGACGAGCGATGGTTGACGCCTTGGCGCCCGCTGGACGGCATGGGTATCATCGCATGGGCGGACCGGCAACAGAAATCAATCATTTGATTAAATCATTTGACCGATTTACGATTTCGACGCGGCGCGCGAGGCGGTTCTGTCGCTTGCCCGGTTTCAGACCGTCTTCATCCGGTCTTGGACTGTCTTCGCAACACCGCTCATGCCAGCTTGCTGTTCATGCCAGAGGGCCGCTTATGCCAGAGGACCGCATATGAACGACCGCGCGCGGACGCAAAGGCCAGAAACCCCGCCAGGTCCAACCGGCGAGCGGGCGCGCACCCGTATCCTGGACACGGCGGAGGCGTTGTTCGCCCAGGCCGGCCCGGCGGCGGTGACCCTGCGTTCCATCGCCGCGGCGGCAAACGCCAACGCCGCCGCCGTGAATTATTATTTTGGCTCGAAAGAAAAGCTTTTCGAAGAGATGTTCCTGCGCCGGATCGTCCCCTTGAACGAGGAACGTCTGGCCGGCCTGGCTGCCTGCGTGGCGAGCGCCGATGGGCACCCCGCACTGGAAGCCATTGTCGCGGCGTTCGCGCTGCCCGCGCTGCGGCTGATGGATGAAGCGAACCTGAGCGCCCGCGCCATCGTCGTGCAATATTCGTTGGGCCGGGTTCTGGCGTTGCCGGAAGTGAACCAAATGCTGATCCGGTATTACGCGCGCGTTCGCGAAGCATTCGTGGCGGCGTTACAGCAGGCCCTGCCGCAGATGGCGCCGCATGAGGTGGTTTGGCGATATTATTGGATGGGCGGCAGTCTGATGGTCGCGTTGGCGGTTCCGCCCGAACTGGGCGACGCGCCCTCGGCCGGCGGCGAACACATCCCGCCTCCCGGGCAAGCCACGATGGAGACCAGTCTTATCGCGTTCCTGGCGCATGGGCTTCGTGCGCCCGGCGGCGCGCCCGAACCGCGCGACAGGCTGCCCGGCGCAGCGGATACCGGTGTGGAGTCATCGGCAATCGTCCCACCGGGGAGCCACTGAAACACCGGCTGCCGGCCGGGCGCGACACGTCCCGGCGGTTACCCGGTTACGCCGGCGCGGTGCCGCAGATGGTTATTTCTGGGTCCATTGGCCGGATTCCGACTGGAACCAGGTTTTTGGCGGGGCGGCTTTCGCGATCTCGGCAGCGTAAATCTTTCCCACGGCCTCAATCGAGGCTTTGTCGGTGCGCGCCCGCTCGGCGTACAGCGCGCGCCGTTCGGCGTTGACCCGCGCCACCAGCGCGGCGACTTCCGGGGATGCGGCGCCATGGACAGCGGCGAAACCGTCATGGCGTTCCCCAACGGTTCCCGCGGCGCGCGGCGCATCGAGAAGCCTGGATTGAGCCCAGGCGCCGGCGAATGGAGTCAAAGCGAGGCATCCGGCGGTCGCCAGCAGCAGGGCCAACGCGGCTCGCCGGGCCGCCATCATGGGCGCGCGCACGTCAAAAGATCGGTTTGGTGACAACATCTTGCTTCGCTTTCTGTTCAACCCGAAGGCGCACGTCCGCGTCGAGCTTGATATTGAGGTTGATCGTGATCGGTTCCGACGGTGCCTGCAATCGTACCGTCGGCGAACACGCGGGGGCGAGCGCAATCAGCGCCATCCCCAACGCCAGGTTCAGTTTCCGTCGAACGTTCATTGTCGCGCACTCCCCGCGGTTCGCCGCAACAATTCCCGCGCGGCCGCCATGCTTCTCAGGGCAAGATCGATCAACCGATCGAAATTGCTGTCCAACCTTATATTGAGGTTGAACGCCCTGCCTTCAAGGAGCGCCGGGTTACGGCCTTGCAGCCGCAAGGCGACCGTGCCCTCGCCGCTGGCGGTTTCGGCGAGGTCCATGGACAGGGTGTCGTAGTGAAAATCCGCCAGGGCGCTGAGCACCAGTGTCATCGATTCGCCCGCATCGGCGATCTGTTTCGGCAGGGCATCGCTGCGCACGCGCAGAACCCCCGGTCCGCTGGCGGCGAGCCTGCCGTCGCGAATGGCGATTTTCCCGCCCGTAATCGCCAACGGAATGGTACCGTCGATCTTGCCGGAGCCGCCCAGACCGTCGATGCCAACGAGCTTCAGGATTTGCTCCAGATCGATCTGCCTTACACCGATGGAGGTCGCGAAATTGGGCCGCGCCGGGTCGATCGTAAAGGGCGATGCCGCGATCTGGCCGCCGGCGAATTCCATGCGCAGGCTTTCGATGCCCAATGCGGGCTTCGGCAGGAGATGAAAAGTCAGTGTTGCGTTTGACGGCGCCAGGCCGCCGGCCTCGACGACGCCGCGCAGCACCTGGCCAGGTGCGGTCGCGACCGGCCAAAGTCCGGTGAATTCGATATCGCCGTGAATGTCGCGCAGGCTCGCGCCCTCCGGCTCATACGCGCCGCCGGCAATATGCAGCGTGAGTTTGGGCGACAGCGTGGTGCTGCGCCATGTCACGCCACCGGAGATCGCCGCCGAACCCGTCAGAGCGGGCAAAGAATCGCCCAGAGCGGGGAGGAGGTCGCGCGGCTGCAAGCCGTTCGCCTGGAACATGACCGGCGCGACTGCGATGCTGGATTGCCCGTTGCCCGCGGCGCGGTCGTGAAAGCCCTTCGCGTCCAGCTCGATCTGTCCTTTGTCGCCGGGCGCTTTGGCCAGGACATGTGCCGCGAAGTCGATCCGCGATCCTTGCAGTGCCACATCTCCCGTCAGTTCCAACGGCACAGCGATGGCTGGTGTCTGGGTGTTGCCGATGCGGCTGGAATCGATCGTCAGTTGGAACCGGCCGCCTTGCCAGGCGATGCCGCCACCGATGTTTTCGACAAT
The DNA here is from genome assembly GCA_043782125.1 of Acetobacteraceae bacterium. Lineage (GTDB taxonomy): Bacteria > Pseudomonadota > Alphaproteobacteria > Acetobacterales > Acetobacteraceae > Rhodopila. The sequence continues at coordinate 6,286 of JAYWAX010000062.1, forward strand.
CCAGGGAATGTTTTTGATACGGACCGCCATCCTGTCGAACCGCAACCGGGGGCCGCCGCCGTCTCCGGTGGATATCGCCAGTTCAGGCGCCTCTATATGGATCGTTTGCAACTGACCGGCGAGTGGCATCGTGAGGTCGACCGCGAAGGTCTTGTTGTGGATATTGGTCCCGGAAAAAACCAGCTCGGTCGAAAAATTCGCCTCCAGCCGGCCGGTTGGGCCGTCGAAGGCCAGATGCGCATCGGCAAATTCGACCGTGGAAATGGGGAAACCGCCGGCAGCGGCGGCGCCGTCCGTGGACGCGGAAAACCGCAACGGCACGCCACCGGTGGCGATATCGTCGCCAGCCGCGGTCAGCGTCGCCTCGAGCCCAGTGATTTTCGCGCGATCCACGAGACCGGCGGCCAGCCGCGACGGGCCATAGGCGAGGGTCAACGCGGCGATCCGAATGCCGCCGCCGTAGAGGCCGATATCGCGTGCGCGCAGGCCGGACAAATCCAGGTGGCTGACTGTCAGATCCACCGGCCCGAACCCGGATCGTTCGAGTAACCGGATCGCGGCCATGCGCGCCAGGTCGAGACGATACATCCACGGCACGGCCAGGGCTGCTGCGACGATGGCGATGGCCAGGATTGCCGCGAATGTTCGTCTCCGGCGGATACGGGGTGGCAATGGGTTATTTGGGTCGATTTTGGGATGTCCTTGGTTTGGTTTGTCCTTCGGCCGGCATGTCAGCGGGCCGGCGGGGGGCTTGGCCGGTGTGGCGATTTGCCTGACGGG
>JAYWAX010000063.1:0-2536 GCA_043782125.1 Acetobacteraceae bacterium
GATCAGATTGCGCGCGGGCGGGCGGGGTTGTCGAGATAAAAACGCCGGCGCCCGCGTTTTCCAGGCGTCCGTGTTTTCCAGGCGTCCGTGTTTTCCAGGCGCCCGTGTTTTCCAGGCGCCCGTGTTTTCCAGACGCCCGTGTTTTCCAGACGATGCCGCGGCGGGCCGGTTGGAGTGCGCGGCGATAACGCCTATGTCCTGGCGGATCGCCGCCCCTGTGGAAAGTTTCTCCCATGACCCACGACCTGTTCGAGATCATGCGCACGACACGTTCGATGCGCCGCCTGAAACCCGATCCGATTCCCCCGGACCTGTTGAACCAGGTGCTGGAAGCCGGCACCTTCGCGGCGAACGGCGGCAACATGCAGTCCTGGCGCTTCCTGGTCATTCGCGACCAGGCCATCAAGGACGCGGTTTCCGTTTGGTACCGCAAGGCCTGGCATGAGGTTGTCGGGCCGCGTTACCGGTCTGGAGGGCCCGCGCCCGGCACCACGCCGGAACGTTTCGCCCGTATGTTGTCGGCGGCGGAACATCTGGCCGATCGCTTGCATGAAGCACCGGTCTGGATTGTCCCTTGCCAAATGGGTCCGCGCGGGCCAGGGGCCTCGGTTTTCCCCGCCGTGCAGAACATGCTCCTCGCCGCCCGCGCGCTTGGCCTTGGCTCGACTTTGACCACCTTGTACCTGATCCATGAAAAGGCCGCCGAAGCCGCGATGGGCCTGCCGGACGACGTGCATTCCTATGCGATCCTGCCGATCGGGTTCCCGATGGGCAAATTCGGACCGGTGCGCCGCGCACCGCTGGCGGAAGTCGTGTTCGAGGATCGTTGGGGCCAGGCCTGGCGCGACGCGTGACCTCCCGGGGTATTTTCGGATGACGCTACTGGGCGATTTCCACTGGTATCGCCCAGGCCGGAATTGTATTGTTGCGTCGCTCATTTGGGCCCGAATGCGTCAACGCCTAACCCCCTTACAAAGGATCAGCCATGCGCTCTCTGAAAATGCTGTTCACCACCCTGCTTCTGCTGCCGGCCGCAACGGGCGCCTTCGCCAACGACGCGGATTTCCGCCTGGTCAACCGCACCGGATATCAGATCGACGAAGTGTATGTCTCGTCGCACAACAACACCCGTTGGGGTAACGACGTCATGGGCTCGCAATCCCTTGGCGATGGCGAGCGGGTGAAAATCACGTTCCCCCATGGAAACGGCGCCTGCATGTTCGACATCAAGGTCAAATACCATGTCGACGGCAGCACGGCCGAATGGACCGAGGTCAACCTCTGCCAGTATGAAACCATTACGCTGCATTGGGACGCGAAGAACCAGGTAACGCGCGCGGTGGGCGAATAACCAGCCGGCATTACCGTCCCTGGGCTTTTTCCGGGGACGGGCCGTGGGATATGCGGCGGTCCCGGCGGGGCCGCCGGATCGCGTTTCAGGCGGCGTCTTCCAGAATATCGGCGATGACCCGTTCCAACTGCCGCAGGGTGTTGCAGACTGTCACCAGATTGCAGAACGGCGCGTAGCGGTACATGTCCGAATCGCCGGTTCCCCAGGCGGATTTGTATTCCGGATTTAACCAGATGATCCGCTTGCTCCGCTGCGACAAGCGTCCGATCACATCTGTCCGGGGATCCGTCCGGTTGCCGCGGCCATCGCCCAGAATGATGACCGTCGTCTTGTTGTTGACGAACTGCATCCACCCATCCTCGAAGTCGGCGAAGCTGTTGCCGTAATTCGAAGACCCATACCCGATGGTCTGCATGATCGTGCCGATCGCCTGTTCCACCGGCTGCTTCGCCAGGATGTCCGACACTTCCGTCAATGATCCCGCGAAGGCGAAGGACCTGATATCCGACAACGCTTCATTCAACGCATACAGAAACATCAGCAGGAACCCCGACATCGCGGCGACCGAGCCGGAGACATCGCACAGCACCATCACCCGCGGTTTTTCGATCCGTTTCTGTTTCCATACGGTGATGAAGGGAATCCCGCCCCAGCCCATGTTGCGCCGCAGGGTCCGGCGTGTGTCCAATTGCCCGCGCAGCCGCCGCCGCCGGGTCTTGGCATAACGCGCGGCGAGTTTCTTCGCCATTTGCCGGACCAGAATCCGCATCCGGTCCATGTCGCGCCGTTCCAGGTTCGACAGCCGAGTGGATTTCAAAAGCTCTTCGCGAAATTTTTCCGTTTCGCCTTTGGCGAACAGCAACAGGTTGCGTTCGACGAAGTCCCTGACGGCATCGCGCAATTGTTCGACGCGGTTTTCCAGAAACTGAGCGCGGCCCAGATTTTCCGGTGTGCCGTTGCCGCGCATCGCCTCCATTTCGCGTTCCAGGGTCCGTAAACCCATGCGATCCAGAATGCGCCGCGCGTAAAGATTTTTTTGTGTGAAGAAACGGATATTTTCGAGGCCCGCCTCGCGCGCGGCCTTCTCCATCTCCGCCGCCAGCGTCGCGCGGTCGTCGCTTTCCAGCAATTGCCCCAAAGACTGGCCACCGGAACCGCCCATGCCGTCGCCGCCGGTCCGCGCGC
>JAYWAX010000064.1:0-7033 GCA_043782125.1 Acetobacteraceae bacterium
CCTTCCATTGGCCCCAGACCGCCCGCATACTCGCCAGCGATGTCCATCATGGTTTCGGTGATTCTCTGGAACAATTCCGTCTGGTTCACTTTCAGCATCGAGACGTCCGGCCCCAGAGCTTCGCGCCGGCGCACCTTTTCCACAAAGGTTTCATACAGGTCCTTGTGGTCTTCCAGGTCCAGACGCAGCCGGGTGAAGCGCTGGCGGAAATCGCCGTCGTCCCAGACCCCCATGCGTTCCGCCAGAAGTTTCAGGCGTTTCAGCGCATAGGACGCCTGGCGCGGCGAGCCGGAGCCGATGCGCTCAAAGCCCAGAAGGGCCTTGGCCATGGTCCAGCCCTTGTCGATGGCGCCGACGACATTGTCCTTGGGGACGCGCACATTGTCGAAGAACGTTTCGCAGAACTCGTCGGCCATATCGATATTCGTGATCGGGCGCACCGTGATCCCCGGCGTATCCATGGGAACCAGCAGAAAACTGATGCCTTCCTGTTTTTTCGCCTGCGTGTTGGTGCGCACCAGCAAGAAAATCCAGTTGGCGTCCATGGCCAGCGAGGTCCAGATTTTCTGTCCGTTGACCACCCAATGATCGCCATCCAGCACGGCGGAGGTGCGCAACGACGCCAGATCGGAGCCCGCGTTCGGCTCGGAATAGCCCTGGCACCAGATGTTTTCGCCCTTGAGGATTTTCGGCAGGAAATGCTGTTGCTGTTCGGGGCGGCCGAAGCGGATCAGCAGCGGGCCGATCATGGTCATGCCCATGTCGTTCAACCGGCAGCAACCATGCCGTTCTTTTTCTTCCAGGAAGATCAATTGCTTACTGGCGGAAACGCCCATACCGCCGAACTCTTTCGGCCAGTTTGGCGCGAGCCAGCCCTTGTTGGCCAACGCCATGTACCAAGGCTTGTTCTCGTTGAAATGCAAGCGGCTTGGCGGGTTGCGAAGCTCTGGCGGATAATTGCCCTGGATCCAGGCGCGGACATGCGCGCGAAACGCATCGTCCGAGAGTTGGTCGAGATCCTCTGGTTCGGCGGCGCTGACTGCGGTCATGGTGGTCTCCCTCCGCGCCGATCTTAGCGCCTCTGGCGGCGGGAGGCCATACGGCCGGAAAAGCCTGTCCGGGGCTCAGGCCGGTTGCGGCGCAATGGTCAGCATGGTCGTTTGGATCAGGCCATCGCGCATCAGCCTGACTTCGACCTGGTGGCCGATTCGTTCTGGCGCCAGGAATGCCCGCAGGGCGTGATTGCCGCTGGTGGACGACCCATCCAACGACAGCAACACATCCCCCGAGCGCAGTCCCGCCAAATCCGCTGGGCCGCCCCGGGTGATGTTGACCACCTGACGCGCCGTGCGCTGCCCGGCGCGATGGGCGAGGTTTTCCGGCACAGTGATGGGTTGCAGCGACACCCCCAGCCATCCCCGCGGGTTCGCGGCGGCGCCGTTGCCAGGAACCGGCTGGGTGCGCCGCACCGGTGTCGCGGGCACGGCGGGGGCCGGTATCGCGGGCAAGGCGGACGCCGGTATCGCGGACTGTAAAGGCGCTTCGACCGGCGCCAGGGTCATGGTCTGAATCAACGCGGCCGGTGCGCCGTTGGCGGGCACGCCCCCCGACGCCGCGTCCACGAACCTGGCAATCGTCCCATGCGGCACCACGATTGCGTCGCCCGCGGGGGACACGCTTGCCAGTCCCAGAAGCCGGCCCTCTGCGTCCAACACCATCCCGCCATGGCTGACCCGCGAGCCCGTCAGATCGAGCGTGATCGCCGCGCCGATGCCGCCCCCGCCAGACGTGCGCGGAAATCCGTGGATCGTGGTCAGGCGGACCGTCGGACTGCCGTCGAAATCCGCCCCCAACGCCAATACCAACGCGCCGATCGTCGCGCTGCGCGCCGGTTCCGGCACGGTCGTCGCCACCGCGCCATCGAGTAATAAAACAGCAAGGTTATTGGCCGGATCGCGCGGCCCGGGACGCGCGGAGACCAGCGCGCCATTGGCCAATACGATCGTATATCCGGCGGCCGCAGGCAGCGCCTGATCCGATGTCACGACCAGGTCGTTACGCCACAAAAACCCGCTCACATGCTTGTTCTGCCCGACCCTGATCGCGGTGAGCGCAGGCGCCGCGCCAGCCACCAGCAATGTCACCGCTTCGGACATTTGGCTCAGCAGTGGAGTCATCGAGTCATCCCTGGGTTAAAGGACGGGACACCGGTCCGCCGAACCGTGGCGGGGGTATCCTGGACTCGCCGTTCCGCTGCGATTTTTGCCAGATAATCGCGGAAATGTGAACTGTTCGTTGGGGCCGCGTAAAATAAAAAAATCTCGATCCTCCTTTAAGCAAGGTAGTGGTCCCGATATTTATCGCGTAGCACGGTTTTTTGGATTTTCCCGGTTGCGGTATGCGGTAACTCAGGCACCACCACCACCGCGTCCGGTAGCCACCATTTCGCCACCTGGCCCTCGAAGATCGCCAATACCGAGGCTGTGTCCACGGTATGACCGGGTCTGGCGACGACCAGCAGCAACGGGCGCTCGTCCCATTTGGGGTGGCGGGCCGCGATGACGGCGGCCTCCGCCACGTCGGGATGGGATACGGCGATGTTTTCCAGCGCGATCGAACTGATCCACTCGCCGCCCGATTTGATCACGTCTTTGGACCGGTCGGTGATTTCCATGAAGCCATCGGGGTCGATCGTCGCCACGTCGCCGGTGGCGAACCAGCCCGCGGCATCCAGTGCGCTGCCGGGGGCGTCGCCGTAATACGCGCTGGCAACCCAGGGGCCGCGCACTTTCAGGTCGCCGAACGCCTTGCCGTCCCAGGGCAGTTCCGCGCCGTCTGCATCGACGATTTTCATGTCGATGCCCGGCAACACGCGGCCCTGGCGCAGCATATGGCGCGTCGCGTCCTGACCTGTCAGACTGGTTTGCGCGGGCTTTGGCGCGTTATAAGTGCCGACCGGGCTCAGCTCGGTCATGCCCCAGCCGTGTTCCACGGTCACGCCATACTCGTCGCGGAAGGCGTCGATCAGCAGCGGCGGCGCGGCGGACCCGCCGGTCATGATCCGCTTCACCGTGACCAAACGCTGTCCGCTGGACCGCAAATGTTGCAGCACGCCCAACCAGACGGTGGGGACTCCGCAACTGATGCTGACCTGCTCATCGTTGAAGATGGCGGTCATCGACTTCCCGTCGAGATGGCGGCCCGGAAGGACCAAGGCCGCGCCGGTGAGTGCAGCGGCGTAAGGAATGCCCCAGGCGTTGACGTGGAACATCGGCACCACCGGCAACACGCGCGAGGTCGATCGTAAATCCAGCACATCGGGCAGCGCGACCGCATAGGCGTGAATGACCGTGGAACGATGGCTGTACAGCACGCCTTTCGGCCGCCCGGTCGTGCCCGATGTGTAACAAAGCGCGCTGGCCGTGTTCTCGTCCAGATCGGGCCACGCATAATCCTCGTTCGCGCCGTCCAGCAAGGTATCGTAACAATGCAGCCGCATGCCCGGCGCCAGCGCGACGTCCGGCATCGACGCGGCGTCGCACAGCATCACGACATCGCGCACGCAGGCCTTCGCCGCCCCGGCGATCGCCCCGAGCAGCGGCGCGAAGCTTAAATCCACGAACAGCACCTTATCCTGGGCATGATCGACGATATAAGCGATGTCGTCGGGATGCAGGCGCGGATTGATCGTGTGGCACACCGCGCCCATGCCCGGCGCGGCGTAGTAAACCTCGAGATGCCGGTACCCGTTCCAGGCGAGCGTGCCGACCCGGTCGCCCGCCCCAATTCCGAACGATGTCAATACATTCACCAGGCGGCGCGACCGCCGCTCTACATCGGCCCAGGAATGGCGATGCGTGGTGTTTTCATGCGTGCGGGAAATGACCTGGGCGCCGGCATGGTGACGCGCGGCATGGGTCAGAAGGGACGAGATCGTCAGGTTCTTGGATTGCATGAGACCGAGCATGGCGGTGCCTCCTGGTTTCTTCGCGGGGTGGGCCGCTTATACAATCAAATCCACCGCGTGGATGCCCCCGGTGGACATTGTTGACCCTGGATCGCGACGAATTGGTTTCGTGGCGGGCTGAGGACGCGCCGGGGCTCTGCCCGGTTGAAGAGGGCATATCCTGCCTGCGCCGGGTTGCCGCCAGACAGGCCGGCGTTTGGCGGCCGCGGGGAATGTCCATATGGTCCTCGGCATGCCCGGGCGTCCGGGATCGACCTCTCCAACACGGGACACCAACGATGACCGACCCCGATGCCGGTGCGAAGACCGCCCTCCGCCTGATTGGCCCCGATCCGTCCAACTGGGTGCCGGACCGGCCCGGCATCGACCATAATGTCGCGATTATCGGCGGCGGACAAACTGGTTGCGCCATCGCTTATGCCCTGCGCCGGGCGGGCATCGGCAAGGTCGCTCTTCTCGACGCCGCACCGAACGAGGACCGCGCGGGCATCTGGCTCAACGCCGCCCGCATGAACCTGCTGCGCACCCCCAAGTCCCTCGTCGGACCCGAGCTGGGTGTCGCCTCTTTTGGCTTCCAGGCCTGGTACGAAGCCCGCCACGGCGAGGCTGCCTATGCCGCCATCGACCGCATCCGCCGCCTCGACTGGGCTTCCTACCTCAGCTGGTACAAGCAATTCCTCAATCTCCAGCCGCGCTATTCGACCCGCGTGACCCGGATCGAGCCGGTGGAAGATTATTTCCGCCTGCATCTGGACACCCCGGATGGCGCGACGATCGAAACGTGCCGAAAAATCGCGATCGCCACGGGATTCGCGGGTTCGGGCGGCAAATTCGTGCCCGAGGCGCTGACCGCCAATCTCCCGGCACATCTGTACGCGCACACCGAGGACCCGATCGATTTCACCTTGCTGCGCGGCAAGACCGTCGCAGTGATTGGCGCGGCGGCAGCGGCCTTCGACGCAGCGGGCGTGGCGCTGGAACAGGGCGCGGCGGCAGTGCATTTGTTCGCGCGCCGCGACACCATCGCCGCGACCCCGATCACGCGCTCCCGCGGTTTTCCCGGAGCTTACGACCATTACCATGCGCTTCCGGACGCGGATCGCTGGCATCAGGCGTTTCGTTACCGCCGCGCGGGCTCGACGCCGACGATCGACGCGATAGAGCGCGCGGTGCAGCACGATCGATTTCACCTGCATCTGTCGTCGCCCTGGACCAACGCGACGGCGAATAACGGCATCGAAACGACGATCGACGGCACGGCGTACCGGTTCGACTTCGCGATCGCGGGCACCGGTTATTCCGCCAATATCGCGGAGCGGCCGGAATTATCGGACCTCGCGGACAAAATCATGCTGTGGCGCGATCGCTACACACCGCCGGCCGAGGAACAGGACGACGGCATCGGCTGCCACCCTTACCTTGGCGCCGGTCATGAGTTCCTGGAAAAAAACCCTGGCACCGCGCCGGGCCTTCGCCACATTCACATCCAGAATCCGGCAGGTTTTGTCAGCTTCGGCCTGCCGATCGGCGACGTCCCCAGCATGAAGCGCGACATTCCCACGATCGTTTCGCGCATCGGCGCGGATTTGTTCCAGGCCGATCTGGATACATTGCGCGTGCGCATGACCGGAAACGTGCGGCCCGATTTCGAGGAATCGCTGTGGCGAAAGGCGGTCGGATAGGGAAGGGCGGGCGGCCGGGAAGCCGATGGCTCGGGCGGTAGGATTCGAACCTACGACCGATCGGTTAACAGCCGATTGCTCTACCACTGAGCTACACCCGAACAGAGCCCGCGAGGGGCGCGGGCGACTCTCTAGTGTCACTTGGCCGCCAGGTCAACCGAGTACACGACGCCAGACACGGCCAAGGGAAAAAACCGGCTCAGTCCGCGGCGGCGAGGGCCATCGGTTGGCGTTGCAAGCTGGCATATGCCCTCACTGCTTCGCCGAACCGGGCGAAGATGCGCCGCGACAGCGAATCGGCGCGCCAGTCGTATTCTGGATGCCATTGCACCCCCACCGCGAAGCCGCGCGCCGGGCCCGCCGGGAACCCACGTACGCTCACCGCCTCGATGGTGCCATCGGGCGCGGTGCCTTCGATTTCAAGCCCAGGGGCGAGGCGGTCGATACCCTGGTTGTGCAATGAATTGACTGCGATCCGGCGCGCGCCGCACAACTGATGCAGCCAGCCGCCCGGCGTCACCTCGATGGCATGCGATTTCCCTTGGCGCATTTTCGCGCCCGGTTGCATCGGCGTCGAATGGTCCAGCTTGCCGGGCAGATCCTGCAACCGCTGATGCAGCGACCCGCCCATGGCGACGTTCAGTTCCTGAAATCCCCGGCAGATCGCCAGCACCGGCACGCCCCGCGCGACCGCCTGGCGGATCAGCGGCAACGTGATCTCATCGCGATTCGTGTCTTCGAACGTGCCCTCCGCGTGCGGCGGCCCATCGTAGAACGCGGGATGCACGTTAGAGCGGCTGCCGGTCAGCATGATGCCGTCCAGGCGGTCGAGCAGGGTTTCGATATCCGCCGTCGGCCCGTTCGCGGGCAGCAGCACCGGCACACCGCCCACGACCAGGTCGGTCGCCTGCACATAGGTGTCGGAGGCCGCGTGGTTCGGCATTCCGAAGACGCCGAATTGTTTGGTGCAGCAACTTATTCCGATAAGTGGTTTCATATGCGGAGGGAACCTCGTTCGCCCCCAGCATTCCCGATCTTCGTGGCAATTCCAAGACAATACGCCGGGTTCGCGGGAGATTCGTCAAAGGGCGAGCCCAGAGTGGGCGCAAGGACTGGCTCAGCAACCCACGTAATCGGTTGCACCGAGGTCTCGCGTCTGCTGGGCGCGATCCAGGAATGCCCGCAAGGCACTGGATAAATGCGCCTCTCGCCGGTGAATGAACACGGTGGCGACCATTGCGTCCTCGGGCGGCAAGGGGTGCAGGCTGACCCGCCCAGCCTGCCAGACCGGGCCAATCAGGGCGCGCGGCAGCAGGGTGATGCCCAACCCCGCCGACACGCACCCGAAAATCGCCTCCAGCGTGCCGAACTCCATCAACCTGGG
>JAYWAX010000065.1:0-2528 GCA_043782125.1 Acetobacteraceae bacterium
CGCCGGCGCGATGACGCGCCCGGGAACGCCGGAACGGCGCCGGCGAGGGAGGTTCCCCATGACAGAACAAAGTCCACTGACAGAACAAAGGCCACGCCGCGCCCATCTGATCGCCGGCGGCTTTCCGCCCGGCGCCCCCGCCGGTCACGACCACGACCATGCCCGCCTGACGCTGTTGGGCCTGTTGGCGGACCAGGCGATACAAGCCTCGACCGGCAACGACTATACGGATATCGCGACGTGGTTGCCCGTCAGCCGGTTGCTGATCACCTATGTCGCCGGCCCGTATCCCGACGCCGCGCGCTGCGACACAATGCGCGCCTGGCTGGAGGCGGGCGGACATTGGCTCGCCCTGCATGGCACCAGCGGCGGCCGCGCCGAGCGGGTGGAGGGCGTGGCGCAAAGACGCACCATCAAGATGCCGCACCACGCCTTGTTGGGCGGCTTCTTCCTCACCCATCCCCCCATACGCCCGATACGCGTCGATGTGGCCGACCCCACGCATCCGCTGACCCAGGGACTTGGCGGCTCCTTCACGGTGGAGGACGAACCTTATTTCGTCGAACTCCAGGATCCCGGCGCGACCCGCGTCCTGTTGACCGCCGAGTATGGCCCGGACGCCGTGGCGCCGCACATCCCGGCGCTGTACGGCGCGGATACCTCGCTGCTGCCCGATGGGCGGACACGCGTGCTCGCCTATACCCGCCCCATCGGTGCCGGCGCCGTCACCTACTGCGCCCTGGGCCATTGCCATGGCGTTACATCCCGGCCAGCGAGGGCCACTGAAACGGGAAACGGAACGTTCCGGGAGCCGTGGGGCAATCCCGGCTTCCTCACCTTCCTGCGCAATGGCATCGCCTGGGGAACAAGGGACGGGGAGACGTAACAGGGGCGAAAACGCGGGCACGCGGATGCGGCATGAGCCGACATCCGGCCGGGCAAGATATCCTTGATCCGGTCCCGTTGGTCATTATGGAGGCAGTGCGGGCGCATGAGGCGGCCTTCGGCTGAACCGCCCCCTTGAATCGAAGCAAGCACCACTCCGGAAGCACCCAAGGTCATTTGACGACAAGGCCCAGGGCATGTTAGCGTTCGCGTCTTCGGGGCGCTTGAAATTTGCGCCCTCGGGACGCTTGAAATAAGGACATGACAGATGCGGGCGCTATGTCATCTTTGCGGAATAGAAACCGAAATCACGCCCTCGGGCCGAACGATCTGGAGCAGCCAGAAGCCCCAGGATTTTCGTAAGCGTTGCCTGTTCGTGAGAGACCAGATCAGGGACCACGGCCTCTTCGGGGCCAAAATGGACTGTCCGCACATAAAAGAGGCCGAGGCTTCCAGCTTCGCCCAATGGCGCCGGGCCAATCAGTGAGGGCGACGCGGTGCATGGCCGTTCTCCCCGGCGCGTGCGCGTGAGCGGTACTGTGTACTGTCATGAGGGCTATCCGGGGGCCTGAGCCGCATTGAGGCAGCGATGGATGGTCGCCGGATGGGCATCGCCGGATGGACATTGAAGGTCCGCGCGATTTCGCTGATGGAGCGGCCCTCCTGAACCAATGTCGGCACTATCCGTCCGGCGGGGATGGTTGTATCAGCCCAGGGCGTGAGAGGGGCAAAAGCGTGGGCACGCGGGCGCGGCATGGGCTGACGTCCGGCCGAAGAAGGGCGGAAACTGGTTTTTTTGTTTTTATACCGGAAATCGTAATGATAGGGTCATTCGCGTAATTCACCCACATTTTTGTCCCTCTTACGGGGAGACACCGCCCGCGCCCTTGCCAGCATCCGCCGGGGCGGAAAGGATGAGCCTACAAAACAAGGAGGCCGCCACGCCGGCCGCCAGGGGAAACCAATGGGAAAACCAGCCATGACCGCCATCGCACGACGCACCGTATCGCGACGCACCGTACTGGGCACGGGAGCCGCCACCGCCCTGTTCGCACCCGCCATCCGCCGCGGTCACGCCGCCGAGGGTCTGCGCGTCGGCTCCCTCAGCGACCTCAACAGCGTCTATTCCACCTTGTCCGGCAATGGCGCGGTGGCGGCGGTGAAGATGGCCGCCGCCGACTTCATGAAGGAGCATCCCGATATCCCCGTGGAAGTGCTGGTCAGCGACTTCCAGCTCAAGCCCGATCTGGGCCTGAGCATCGCGCGCGGCTGGTTCGACACCCAGAACGTCGATTGCATCGTCGACGTTCCCATGTCCGCCATCGCGCTTGGCATGTCCACCCTGGCACGGGAGCGTAACAAGGTGGTCATGTTCACCTCCACCGCCACCGACGATCTTACGGGAAAATTCTGCGCGCCGAACCATGTTCACTGGACCCACGACACCTATGCCTTCGGCGTGACGGTGGCGCGGGCCTGGCTGAAACAGGGCAAGGACACGTGGTTCTTCATCCTGGCCGATTACGCCATGGGCAAGTCGCAGGTCGCCAGCATGACCACGGTGATCGAGAAAAGCGGCGGCAAGGTGGTTGGCGCGGCGGCGCATCCGTTTCCCGGAACCACCGATTTCTCCAGCTACCTGC
>JAYWAX010000066.1:0-2526 GCA_043782125.1 Acetobacteraceae bacterium
GCCTTTTCCACCGCTTCCTCGTCGGTGGGCGCGCACATGAACCCATTCACGATCGCGACATTCGGATTGTCCTGGTACTTCGCCAGCCGTCGAGGCTGGTCCAGCAGCATATTGTAATATTTATGCACCCACGCCTTCGCCGCGTCGGGCGATACGAAACTGAACCCCAACGCGCCCATGCCCCATTGGCCCGCCTCGCCAATGGTCCGAATGTTGGAGCACGCGACCCACAACGGCGGATGCGGCTTCTGAAACGGCTTCGGAATCACGTTGCGCGCCGGGAAATCGTAGTATTTCCCATGAAACTCCCAGCTTTCCTCAGAGAACATCGGTATAATTGCCTGCACCGCCTCTTCCCACCGCTCCCGCTTGTCGCGCACGCGGACGTTGAACGGATGCAGCTCGGCCGGTCCCGCGCCCTCCCCCATGCCCAGTTCGACGCGCCCGCCGGAAATCAGATCCAGCGTCGATACCCGCTCCGCCACCCGGTGTGGCTGGTTGGTCGTCAACTGCACGATCCCATGGCCCAGACGGATATTCTTCGTCCGCTGGCTGGCCGCGGCCAAAAACACCTCGGGCGACGAGGAGTGCGAATATTCCTCCAGGAAGTGGTGCTCGACCTCCCACATGCAGTCGTAGCCCAATTTATCGGCCAGTTCGACCTGCGCCAATGAATTCTGGAACAGCTCGTACTCACTGTTCGCGGTCCAGGGACGCGGCAACTGATGTTCGTAGAATACCCCGAATTTCACGGCCGTTCCTCCTGACCTGACACGCTTTCTCCGTCTGGACGGTCGCAGGCTCGCACCGGAGCGTCAAGGTTGACGCCGGACGCGTTTTGCCGCCACGGAACCCCCGGAACATATAACAATCCGGAAACCGTCCATGTCCGATACGTCCACACCGGCAACCGGCCAGCCAGCGCCGCCCGGCCGCACGCTCGTTCTGCTCGCCTGCCTTATGGCGACCTTCATGGCGGCCATCGAGAGCACGATCGTCTCCACCACGCTCCCCACCATCGTCGGCGAACTCGGCGGCTTCGATCTGTTCAGTTGGGTCTTCACCATTTTCCTGCTCGCGCAGGCTGTCAGCATTCCGATCTACGGGCGCCTTGCCGACATGTTCGGCCGCAAACCCGTCTTTTTCATTGGCGCCACCCTGTTCATGACCGGCGCATTCCTCTGCGGTTTCGCCTGGGGCATGGTCCCCCTGATCTGCTTTCGCGCTATCGAGGGCCTGGGTGCCGGCGCCATTCAACCCATCGCCGCGACCATCCTCGGCGACATCTACACGCCCTCCGAGCGCGCCCATATCCAGGGCCTTGTTTCCTCGGTCTTCGGTGTCTCCGCCGTTGTCGGCCCCTCCCTTGGCGCCTTCCTGATCCAGCACGTCTCCTGGTCTGTCGTCTTCTGGGTGAACATCCCGATCGGCCTCGCCTCCATGGCGATGATCGGATTTTTTCTGCGCGAGAAAATCGCGAGAAAATCCCGTTCCATCGATTGGATCGGCGCCCTTCTCACCTTGATCGCGGCGAGCGGCCTGATCCTGGTACTGGTGCAAGGCGGACGCCTGCCGGGCATCGTGACCGCCATCGTGCTGGCCACCGGTCTGGGCGCCCTGATCCTGCTGTTCCTGCACGAACGCGCAATCCGCGAACCAATGCTCCCCCTCGAACTCTGGCGCCACAACCGCATCGTCGCGGTCGGTTCTCTGGGCAGTTGCGCCGCGGGCGCCATGATGATGGGCATCTCCGCCTTCCTCCCCGCCTACGTCCAGGGCGCGATGGGATATACCGCGATCGCCGGCGGCGCCGTTCTTGGTGCCATGTCCGTCAGTTGGGCGTTCGGCAGCTTTCTCGCCGCCCGCATCATGGTCCGCACCTCCTACCGCCACGTCGCCATCCTCGGTGCCCTCGCGCTGGTCTGCGGCTGCGTTACGCTGATCGCCTCGCCCGCCAGCGCCGGTCCGGTACCCGCCGCCATCGGCTCCTTCGTCATCGGCATCGGCATGGCGTTTTGCATGGGAGTCTTCATCGTCTCCATCCAGGCCTCCGTGCCCTGGAACCAGCGCGGCGCCGCCACCTCGTCCACCATGTTCCTACGGTTCATGGGCCAGATGATCGGGGTAAGCGGGTGCGGCGCGGTGTTGAACGCCACCATCCAATACAAGGATCCCGGCGCGGCCCATGCTTTGGACCGGTTGCTCGACCCGCTCGGCCGCGCTACGATTCCGTCGGCGGAACTGACGCACCTGTCCGGCCTGATCTCCTCGGGCCTGCATAACGCCTGGATTTTAGCCGCAATCTTCGCTCTGCTCGCTTTGCTCTGCGCCTGGCTGATGCCCGCGCGCCTCAGCCCGGTTGTTCGCTCGTGAACACGTCCATGACACGCGACGCTGACGCAAGGCGGTATGGTTTCTGTCCCACCTACATCCCGGCCGCAAAAATCTTCTGGAATTTTCTGCCTTTGCGCATTTCCATGGGTCAGCCCAATCACGCGGCGCCTGGGAGTGGCAAATGATGGAAGA
>JAYWAX010000067.1:0-2522 GCA_043782125.1 Acetobacteraceae bacterium
GGCCGCGCTGCCGCCGCCCGGCGCGGATATTGCGGGCACGAGTCACGAAGCGGCGGATCTGTGTGCGCGTATTCAGGAGGCGGGTTTTCGCGTGGTTTACGACCCCGCCGTGCTGGCGTTTCAGACCAGTCCGCCGCCGCGCCGGATCCCCAATGGACAGGCGGCCTTCGTGCGCGACCACCTCGATTTCCTGGTGGCGCGGCCGGACGCGGCGCCGGACGCCTTGCTGCGCGCCCGTTCCCCGGATCGCGGACAGACCCGTGTTCTGGTCGTGGAGGACTCGATCCCGCTGCGCCGGATCGGATCGGGGTTCGTCCGATCCAACGACATCGTCCGGGCGATGGCGGAGGCGGGCGCCGATGTCACGATTTTCCCAATTGCCGCCAGTCCCTTCCCGCTGTCAGCCATTTTGGCCGATTTTCCCGATACTGTGGAAATCATGCACGGGCTGACCCTTACCGATTTCACCGATTTCATGGCGGCCCGGGCGGGGTTCTACGACACGATCTGGGTGGCGCGGACGCATAATCTGGACAAATTGCAACCAGCCCTCGCCGCGATCGTGGCGCGAGAGGCGCGGCCACCGCGGATCGTGGCGGATACCGAGGCCCTGGCCTCTTTGCGCCAGGCGGGTCATGCCGCGCTTCGGGCGTGTGCGTTCGATCTGGAGGCCGCGCTGGCCCAGGAGTTCCGGAGTTTGACACCGGAGATGGACGCGATCGCGGTGAATGAGGCCGAGGCGGCGGTTCTGCGGCCGCGCCATCTGGGGCCGATTGGCATCATTGGCCACGCGATTGCCGCCGCACCGACCCCGGCGCCATTTCAGGAACGCGCCGGTATGCTGTTCGCCGCCGCGTTTCACGGCCTGGACCATCCGAACCATGACGGTCTGGTCTGGTTCGTCGAAGAGGTGCTGCCGCTGATCGAGCAGTCGTTGCGCTGGGAAACGCGGTTGACGGT
This sequence comes from Acetobacteraceae bacterium, assembly GCA_043782125.1. Lineage (GTDB taxonomy): Bacteria > Pseudomonadota > Alphaproteobacteria > Acetobacterales > Acetobacteraceae > Rhodopila. Next base: position 961 of record JAYWAX010000067.1, read on the forward strand.
TGCCGGGTATCTCGCGCCGGGGATGACGCTCGACCGGTTCGCGGGTCATCCGCGGGTGACGTTGCGCGGGCCTGTGGACGACCTCCGGCCGTTATATGACTCGCACCGGATTGTGGTCGCGCCCACCCGATTTGCGGCTGGCATTCCGTACAAGGTGCATGAGGCCGCTGCGATGGGTGTTCCGGCGGTCGTCACTTCGCTGCTGGCCCGGCAGCTTGGATGGCTCGACGGTGCGGCGTTAAGCGTTGCCGAGGCCACCGACGCGGCGGGCTTCGCGGCGCGGGTCGTGGCGCTGTATCGCAATCAGGAGTTGTGGGGGCGTCAGCGTGAGGCCGCCTTGGTCCGTGTCGCGGCGGAGCTGGATCCCGATCGGTTCGCCGCGCGGGTCGCCCGTTTGGCATTGCGTACCCGGCCATTGCGGCGGTCCGATGCCGATCTTGCGGCAACCGTCGCGGCGCTTCGCCTATCGGTGCCATCCGCGTTTGGTCCGTCTAATTTGTGAAATTATAGACCAGAATTTGGTTGACGTTTGCGCGCGGTGTGGGTAGAAGGGTGGCCAAGGTGGTCCCCAACACCTTATGCCCGACGCGTCCTGGATTGGTTGCGTGGTCTCCCCCAAGGACCAATCCAGGATGTTATGGGGCGATGCTGGCGGTGCGCCAACAGCCGATCGCGCCCAGGTTTCGATCAGGTCCCCAGGACCTCCAGCGCATCGCCAAGCGCGAACCGTCCACCCTCGATGACCGTCGCGTGAACGCCCAGTTCGGTGTGGCCGTAGAAGCCGCGCAGTTCCTCGACCGGGTCGGCGTCGCGGATCGCGGTTTCCGGATTCACCTGCGTCGCCGGGCAGCGAACGGTGCCTTTGGTAATTTGCAGTACGGCGCCACCAAGTTGGATGTGCTGTCCCACCCAGTCGCGCTCAGACCAGGCCTGGGCGCCACTGAACCAGACATTGGCGCGGAAGCGGCGGCGATGGCGGCGGGCGCCCACCTTGGCCTCGTAATCGCGCAGGCTCGCGATGTTGATCAGGCTGACGACCTGGTCGCGCTGGTCGCAGAAGGAGTGGCCGGGAACATGGTGGAATACCGGCGCGCCGCGGGCCTCGTCGCCCAGAAACGCGGTCAGGAAGGCGGCGATCTTCGCGCGTCCGGCGCTGGACAGCGCGTTTTCCGAGATCCCGGTCCCATCCGGCGCGCGGATCGTCAGCGTGCCGTCGCGCGGTTCGAAGAAGGACGCCAGCGCGGCGATCTTCTCGCTGCGGGCCAGGCACATGAAGTTCAGTTTTTGCAGCCAGCGCGGCGCGGCGGGATCGAAGCCCGCATCTCCCCCCGCGTCCCCTTGCGCCAGGGCGAAGGACCGATCCCACGGAATGCAGCCGCCGGCTTCGACGGTGGCGGCTTCCAGCGCCTCCGCCGTCAGACCTTTGACCGGATAGCGATACAGATATTCGACTCGCATGTGCGACTCCCTCTTGAGGCACGGGCGGACACCACCCAGATTTATATCAAAGCCGCGATTGCATCGCCTGCGTAGGGGTGTGACCGGGCTGTCGCCTACGAAAA
>JAYWAX010000068.1:0-7015 GCA_043782125.1 Acetobacteraceae bacterium
TCCATCGTGAAACCTGTTCGTATCTTCGGCGGTCGCGTGCTGACTGGCGCGCGCGGCCTCGTTGCCACCAGCCTGTCGCTTGCCGGCGGGTTTATCGCCGCGATCGGCGCGGAAAGCGGGCCTGGCCCGGCGATCGACGCCACCGGCCTGCTGGTGCTGCCGGGGATCGTCGATATTCACGGTGATGCGTTCGAACGCCAGATCCAACCCAGACCCGGCGTGAATTTTCCGGTGGATTTGGCATTGCGGGACACGGAACGCCAGTTGCTCGCCAATGGGATCACCACGGCGTTTCATGGCGTGACATTGTCGTGGGAGCCGGGATTGAGAAGTCTCGACTCCTGGAAGGCGCTGCTGGCCGCGCTGGAGGCGGAAATCTGGACTTGCGACATGCGGGTGCATTTGCGGTGGGAAGCCTACAACCTCGACGCGATGGACGTCGCGCTCGCGGATATCGCGTTGGGGCGGGTGCATCTGCTGGCGTTCAACGACCATACGCCGTCAATTCTGAAAAAGCTGCGCGACCCGGTCGAGGGGGCGAAATACGCGGGCCGCGCGGGTATGAAAATGGATGCGTTTCAGGGTTTGGCGGATCGGGTCGCGGCGCATGCCCCGGGGGTCCCGGCGGCGCGTGGGCGAATCGCGGCGGCGGCGCGGGCGGCGGGATTGCCGATGGCGAGCCACGACGACGATTCGGTCGCGACGCGGGCGCTGTTTCGGGGTCTGGGTGCCTCGATCTGCGAATTTCCGGTGGACGAGGCCGCCGGACGCGATGCGCGCGCGGCCGGGGAGCATGTGGTGATGGGCTCTCCCAACGTCGTACGCGGCGGGTCGCATCTGAACTGGGCTTCGGCCGCGGTGATGGCGGAGGCCGGGGTCTGCGACATTTTGGCGTCGGATTATTATTATCCGGCGATGGCGCGGGCGGCCTTCGTGCTGGCGGATCGCGGGGTTTTCGATATTGCCCAGGCGTGGGGGCTGATTTCGAAGAATCCGGCGGCGGCGGCGGGGTTGGCGGATCGGGGAACGATTGAGGTTGGGAAGCGGGCGGATGTGGTGCTGGTCGATCCGGTGGGGCGGGCGGTGGTGGCGACGATCGCGGGGGGAAGGGTGGCGTATGCGACGGGGGAGGGGTGGAAGCGGATGACGGCGGCCTGACGCTTGCCTGAGCGACGGGCGGTTTTCGCGGGACCGGGGGATAACGGTTTGAAACGGCGGGACCGGGCAATCGCTTGAATGTGGCCGCGAGAATTTCCCCGTCATGGCACGGCTCGACCGGGCCATCGGGCGCGGCACCCACGCCATGGGTAGAGGCACGTATCACCGTCGCGTGTGCCATCGAACAGGCGAATGTGCCGTTCCCGATGGTCCGGTCGAGCCGAACCATGACGAGGAGGAGCAACAGCTTTCATTCGGACACTCCCCGCCCCCAATCATACCACCCGTTGACGCCCGCCCTCGCCCAGCCCCAAATTCCTCTCAGGGGCCAACCGCGATCGCCCCGTGAGGCTTTGGCCAAAGCATCGTGTCCTGACTCCCGACCGGAGAGGGGCCATCATGCCCACGCCCGACACCATCGCCGTTGCCCAACTCGCCCGCCTGATCGGCACGCCCGATGCGCCCATCGTCATCGATGTTCGCATCGATCAGGACCTCGCCGCCGATCCCCGAACCCTTCCCGCCAGCCTCCATTGCTCCCACCGCGACGCCGCCTCCTGGGCCGGCGCTTTCGCGGGCAAGCAGACGGTCGTCGTCTGTCAGCGCGGCCAGAAGCTCAGCCAAGGCACCGCCGCCTGGCTCCGCCACCACGGCAGCCGCGCGGAAACCCTCGAAGGCGGGTTCGAGGCCTGGTCGGCCGCCAACGCCCTGCTCGTCCGTCCGGAGCGCGTGCCGCCCAGAGACGCCCAGGACAGGACATTATGGGTGACGCGGGCGCGCCCGAAGATCGATCGGATCGCCTGCCCCTGGCTGATCCGCCGGTTCATCGATCCCGCCGCCGTCTTCCTGTTCGTCGCGCCGGCCGATGTCGTCGATGTCGCGGACCGTTTCGGCGCCACGCCCTTCGACATCGAAGACACGTTCTGGAGCCACCGCGGCGATCTCTGCACCTTCGATGTCATGCTCGACGAATTCGGCCTGCAATCCCCCGCTTTGGCCCGCCTCGCCACGATCGTGCGCGGCGCCGACACCGCGCGTCTGGACCTCGCCCCCCAGGCAGCGGGCTTGTTGGCCGCCTCGTTGGGCCTGTCCCGCATGTACCGCGACGACCTGGCCCAGTTGGAGGCATCGATGAGCGTTTACGATGCTTTTTACCGCTGGAGCCGCGATGCCACCGGCGAAACCCACAACTGGCCGTCCCCCAATGGCCCATCATCCGGAGCGGCGGCATGAACGAGCAAAAAGACGGCATCCCCAGCTTCGCCGCCGCCTTCAAAGTATGGCTCCGCATCGGCCTCCTGTCCTTCGGCGGACCGGCGGGCCAGATCGCGCTGTTACACCGGGAGGTCGTGGACGAACGCCATTGGGTTGGCGAACGCCGCTTCCTGCACGCCCTGAGTTTTTGCAATTTGCTGCCGGGACCGGAGGCGCAACAACTCGCGACATATCTCGGCTGGTTGATGCATGGCGTGAAAGGCGGGCTCGCCGCCGGGATGATCTTTGTCGTGCCCGGCGCCCTGGTCATGCTGGGCTTGTCGCTGATCTACGCGCTGGCGGGCCAGGTGCCGATTGTGGACGCGATCTTCTTCGGCCTGAAAGCCGCAGTGCTGGTGTTCGTGCTGGAGGCCGTGTTGCGCATCGGCCGCCGCGCGCTGAAGGGGAGGGTGGCCTGGGCGCTGGCCACCGCCGCCTTCGTCGCGTTGTTCTTCTTCCACGTGCCGTTCCCCGCGGTTGTTCTGATCTCTGGCGCCATCGGGTATTTGGCCCCGGACCAGTTCAGCCACGGGGGGCATGGCCAGGCGAAGATCGACCGTCCTGCGGCGATCGACGCCATGCTGGCGGCCGATCCGGACCGTCCGCAACGCCTCGCCGCCGCCGCCCGCCGCGCCGGTCTGATCGCCCTGGTTTTGTGGCTGACACCCGTCGCGATCCTGATGGTCTGGGCTGGCGGCACCTTCGCCGACATCGCCTGGTTCTTCTCTAAAATGGCCGTCGTCACCATTGGCGGCGCCTATGCGGTGCTCGCCTACGTCGCGCAGGACGCCGTGGAAGCCTATCACTGGCTGTCCCCGGCGGAGATGCTGGCGGGTCTTGGCCTGGCCGAGACCACCCCGGGCCCGCTCATTCTGGTCTTGCAATTCGTCGGATTTCTGGCCGGTTTCCGCGCGCACGGCCCGGTCACCGGCGTGTCCGGCGGCATTCTGGGCGCCATCCTGACCCTGTGGGTCACATTCGCGCCCTGCTTCGTCTTCGTTTTTCTCGGCGCGCCCCTGGTCGAACGGCTGCAATCCAACGTCAAACTCTCCGGCGCCTTGGCCGCGGTCACGGCGAGCGTCGTCGGCGTGGTCGCCAACCTCGCGGTGTGGTTCGCGTCGCAGGTGCTGTTCCGCGCGCATATGCCGTTCCGGGCGGGGCCGGTGGCGTTCGATGTGCCGGTGTTGGTAAGCGCCGATCTGGCGGCATTGGCGCTGGCGGCGCTGGCTGCCGTCTGTTTGTTCCGGTTGAAACTTGGGGTGCTTAAAACCCTGGGCATTACGTCCGCGGCCGGGCTGGCGCTGCGTCTGGTGCTGGCGCTGTGAGCCGTTCGCGGTGGCCGTCCCGGCAGTTTCTTCGCCGCCCCGGCATGGCGCCCCTGGGGTGGACGACCCCAGGATGGACCACGCCCGGCCGGAGTACTCCATGATGGGGCACCTCTGGACCGGCCACGCTATGGCGGGTCCCACGTGGATCGGCCGCGATCGGGATGCACGCATGAACAATCCGTCAGGCATATCGCACGCCGCCAGGACGCGGGGAGGCGCGCCATGACCGGTCTGGCTTCATTCTCGCGCCGCGCTGTCCTGCCCGTTCTTGCCGCTGCCATCACGCTTCCCGGGTCCGCAGTGGCGGCCGGGACGCGCATCGACATCGCCCTGACGCCCGAACCGCCGGGTTTCGCGCCCGCCGGGTTCACACAGGCCCGCACCGGACACGGCGCCGCGTCGGATTGGCGAATACGCGCCGTTGCCGATACGAACGTGCTGGAACAAACCGCGACGGACCCCACCGATTATCGTTTTCCTTTGGCGATCTACCAGAACCTGTCCGCCGCCGATTTGGAGGTGTCCGTGCGCTTCAAGGCCATCGCCGGACGCGTGGATCGCGCGGGCGGACTCGCGATCCGGCTGCGCGACCCCGATCATTACTATGTCGTTCGCGCCAACGCGTTAGAGGACAACGTCAATTTTTACCGTGTCGCGAACGGCATCCGCCAGGAAATCGCTGGCGTGTCCGTCAAGGCCGCATCCGGGGTATGGCACGATCTTGGCCTGCGCGCCGAGGGCGATCGTTTCGCAATCCTGTTCAATGGCGTCACGTTGTTTCAGGCCACGGACAGAACATTTCCAGCCGCCGGAAAGATCGCCTTATGGACCAAGGCCGACAGTCTGACTCAGTTCGCCGGGTTGTCGGTGACCACGCAACCCTGATCGCGACCCGTCATGTCCCGGCGAGCGCGCGGTCGAGCAATGCTTCGACCGCCGCCTCGTCAGCCCATTCCAGGTGGACGCCGAGGATCGAGACATTCAGGGTGGCGGGCAGTTTCACCGCGTCCTTTGGCGTCGCGGCCAGGATCGCGTCCAGCCGCCGCGCGCTGGTTTCCAGGCGAGCGATTTCTTGCGCGGTGAAAACATGATGGTCGCCAAATGCCTGAGTCCCCACCAACAGAACGCCGGCCTCGCGCAGCGCGCGGAAAAATTTGTCCGGAATCGCGATCGCCGTGAACGCCAGCACCCTGCGTCCGGACAGCGCCGCGATTTCCGGTCCCTGAACCAGGTCCGCGCGCAGCACCGGCAGATCCGGCGGGAGCCGGTTCAGCGTGTCGGCGTCCACCGGACCGATGACGATCGCGGCGGCTCAACGGGCGGCGGCGGCCTCGGGCGGTTCGCGTAACGGACCGGCAGGCAGCACGCGCCCGTTGCCGAACCCGGTGCGGCCATCGACGGTCAACAGCGAAAACGATTTTTCCAGGCTGGGGTTCTGCAACCCATCGTCCATCAACAGAACCTCGGCGCCGGCGGCCACCGCGGCCCGCGCCGTCGCACCGCGATCCGCGCCGATCCAGGTCGGCGCCACCTGGGCCAGCAACACCGCCTCGTCCCCCGCGTCCCTCGCGGTGTCCGCCGCCGTCACGCGCCGGCCCTTGCGCGCGCCGCCGCCATAGCCGCGGGTGAGAATGTGGACCGCGATCCCCCGCGACGTCAGCCGCCGCGCGAGGTCCAGCACCAGCGTCGTCTTGCCCGCGCCGCCGACCGTCGCGTTCCCGCAGCAAATGACCGGCACGGGGGCGCGCCACCCGGGACGCGCCACGCGCCGCGCCGTCAGCGCCGCGCCGATGGGCGAAAACACGGACAGTGCCCGCGCGGGCCAGCCAGTCCGAGACCAGAATTCTGGCGCCCGATTCAAATTCCGTTACCCGGACCGCCGCATGGCGTTCGCCGCCGTCACGCCTTGCCGCCATATTTTGCCTGCAACTGTGTCGCGGTGAGAAACCGTTGTTCCATGTCCCGGATAGTCCCCAAGCCCATCAAATCGTTGATTTCGGCGAACGACACCGCGAGGTCCGGGCGCTCTATCACCCGCCCTTCCTCGACCGATTGCTTAAGAACCGTCAACGCGTTGCGCATGCCCATGATCGCCGCGCTCGTCACCAGGCGGGGATAGGACGCGACGGCGACGCCCAGGTCTTGCAATTCCCGCGCGCTGAGCAGCGGCGTTGTCGGGCGCGCGCGAATGCCGAAGCCCATGTTCACCGACAGCGGTTTGGAGACTTCCTTCGCGACCAGCGCGATATCGCCGCGCGCGAGCAGGGCGTCGGCGAACAACAGATCGGCGCCCGCCTCGGCATACATGTTCAGCCGGCGGATGGCTTCGCGCACGCCATGGGTTGCGATCGAATCGGTCCGCGCCTTGATAATGAAATCGGGATCGCGGCGCGCCTCCACCGCCGCGCGGATTTTCTCGGCGCCTTCCTCGGCCGAAATGACTTCCTTGCCTTCCATGTGGCCGCAGCGTTTGGGCGAGACCTGGTCTTCCAACATGATCCCATCCACGCCGGCCGCCTCGAAGCCGCGGGTGGTGAAGAACACGTTGATGGCGTTGCCGTATCCGGTGTCCGCATCGGCGCTGAGGGGGATGTCCACGCACGCCGCGATGTTACGCGATCGCGAAACGTTTTCCTCGTAGCTGAGAATGCCGACATCGGCCCAGCCCAGAGTCGATTCCGAGAGGCCGGCGCCGGAAATAGAGCCTGATTCGAAGCCCATTTGTTGCAACAGCCGCGCGCTGAAGCCGTCGTAACAACCCGGCTGCACCAGGATTTTCTCAGCGTCGATCAATTGCCGGTACAGCGTGGTTTTCCTCATCTCCGGTCCCCTTGAATGCATCGCACCGTAAGTCGAACCGCCCGGTTTGGTCCAGATGGGGCGGGCGGGGAGACCCCGGAAGACGGACGCTGAACTGCGGTTGGCGATGCTCGCAAGCTGTGCCTTCGGTAACACTCCACGCAAAGGAAAGATGCTGGCTTCAAATTTACCAAAGGGTCTGGTTCGGCAAGAAACACGGCAACACAGGTTGATTGATTTTCACTGTGCCTTCCGCCACCATCGCCCGCACCGTTACGCGGGATCTTCGCTTCCAATCACGCACCACATCGCCAGTTTTGCCGATGCCCGCGTTTACCCGACCCGCGCAACCCGGAAATTGTTACGAAATCGTCGCGCAAAGGACAGGCCAAGAATGCCCATACCGAGCAACGCCAGTCCCGCTGGCTCCGGCAATTCCCCCACAAAACCGTGCTGGCCCGCGCCATCCACAGATC
>JAYWAX010000069.1:0-2522 GCA_043782125.1 Acetobacteraceae bacterium
GGGCGAACCAGCGCGAAGTTGGAGGTACGTTTGGCCTCGCGCCAGACTTTCTCGCAATGGGAATTGGCGCGGGCGCGGGCTTCCACAAGATCGGCGGGGACGGCGGTGGCGCGCGTATGGGCGTGGCGCATCAGGCGGAGATTGGCGACGGACCAGGGATCGTCGCTGGCTTGTGCTTGTTCGGCGGCGGCAAGGTCGTCCGCCATGGCCGGTGCGATCATCTGGGCGTGGGACAGGCCCGCAAGTACTGCGAGCTGATCGCCTCTCGCGGCGCCGCCTCCGGGTGGCATCATGGCGGCGGCGTCCCAGCCAAGCATTGAGGCGCACTCGTCGATCGTTGCGATTTTGGCGAAACGTTCGGTCAGGCGCCCATAGGCGGATGAGTCGGTCATGCGCGCGTACCCTTTCTGGCCCAGACAAAGAAGATCGTCAGCAGCGCGACCGCCAGCCCGTACCACGTGATCGCGTAAACAAGGTGATTATTCGCCGGCCTGGGCAAATACCGCGCCGGGTCGGGCCAGCGATCCGGCGGCGAGTCGCCGCCAACGGCCAGAACGACAAGGACGAAGGGCGGCACGTCCTGTTCGCCGATGGCCGCGCCAATCGCGACGGGGTCGAGCGTATAGAACCGGTGCCCCGCGATATCGTCCCTGGCGCTGAACCATCCCCGGGAATCGGCGAAACGGACGTATCCGGCGATCGTGGCGATCCCCATCGGCATGTCGATCGGGCCGGTGCGTGTCAGAGGCGCCCAACCGCGATCGACCAGCAGGATTTTCCCGTCGGACTGACGCAGCGGGACGATCATCCGCGCGCCCATTGCCGTGCCCGTCGCGGTGGACCGGACCTCGGCACCATACAGCGCGGTTTTGTCAGGCAGGAACGTGCCGGTCGCCGAGACTTTCGCGAAGGGCGGCGGATTGACCCGCAGCGGCACCGGGAGGGGAGTCGGCGGCGCGGATTCGGCGCGCTCGATTTGCGCCAGCAGGGTTTGCTTCCACAGGAGGCGTTGAACCTGCCAGGTGCCCAGACCGAGCAAGACCGCCATCATCGCCAAGGTCATTGCCGCGGGCGCAAGCAGGCGCCTTCCGTCCGCAGTCACAGTCCCATCTCTGACGCGCGGTGGCGGTATTGCAGCGCGATCAACGCGGCTTTCACCGGTCGGAGCATCGCGATCGCCAACGGCACGGTGACTGCCGGCCACAGGATGGCATGTAACCAGAGGGGCGGATTGAAGCGGAACTCGGTCCAGAACGCGAGGCTGACCACAACAGCGCCAAGCGCCATGATGACCAGGGCGGTCGCGCCGTCCCCGGTATCGCTCCGGCCGAAATCCAATCCACATGAGCCGCAGCGCGGCCGGACTTCGAGGATATTGAGGAACAGAGAGCCCAGTCCGCAGCGTGGACAGCGGCATTTGAGTGCCGCTGTCAGCAGGGAGGGCGGGGTATCGGTCACTCGACGGCGATCGTGCCAGCGCCATACCAATAGATGCAGATGAACAGGAACAGCCAGACCACGTCGACGAAGTGCCAATACCAGGCGGCGGCTTCGAAGCCGAAATGCCGCTCTGGCGTGAAGTGATCGGCGCGGGCGCGGAACCAGCATACGATCAGGAACAGCGTTCCGATGATCACGTGGAAACCATGGAACCCGGTCGCGAGGAAGAAGACCGAGGGGTAGACGCCGCCGGTGAAAGCGAAGGGCGCGTGCGAGTATTCGATGGCCTGAAATGTGGTGAAGAGCAGGCCCAAAATGACGGTGGCCCCGAGCCCGTTAACAAGCACCTTTTTGTTGCCTTCCAGCAGGCCGTGATGCGCGAACGTCACGGTGCAGCCGGACAGCAGCAGGATCATCGTGTTCAGCAGCGGCAGATGGAACGGGTCGAAGGTCAGGACGTTGGCGGGCGGCCAAACGGTCTGACCGTTCCCCTGTGTTTCTGGGAACAGCAGGAAGCTGAAAAACGACCAGAAGAATCCGACGAAGAACATCACCTCGGACGAGATGAACAGGACCATGCCATAGCGCAGCCCCAGACGGACGATGGGCGAATGGGTGCCGGGCGTGCGGGCTTCCTTCACGACGTCGCGCCACCAAAAGAACATCGTGGTCAGCACGACGGCGAGGCCAAGCGCCAGGACCAGGTAGTTCTTGTAATGCGAGACCAGGATGATCCCGAAGACCGTCAGGAACCCGCCGAAGGCGCCGACGATCGGCCACGGGCTGGGGTCGGGCAGATGGTATGGGTGTTTCAGTCCGGTTTCGTGTGCTGCCCCGGGTCCGTGAGGCACCGTCGCGCCGTGTGCATCGCTGCTCATGCCAAATCCACGCTTTTACGACCGGGGAAGCCGCCCCGGCACGGTTACGCCATCATCGTCAATTCGGGGGGGAGTTCAAGGGGTGGGGGCGAGAAACCGGGTGGGGATTAGGCTCCACACTCAATTTCCGCTTGCCCTGACTCCAGTGGATACGGTTCGAGGCTCCCATGTGAAGGGAGCACGAACATGCCGAACCTTTTCTGG
>JAYWAX010000070.1:0-7011 GCA_043782125.1 Acetobacteraceae bacterium
TGTTGCTGGCAAACACCGGTCCAGAACAGGACGCGCGGAAGCCTCCTTAAACCAGGAACAGCCGTACACGTCACCTCCGCATCCAGCGACGCCGCCAGCGTCTTCACAATACCCGCCGCGTCATGCGCCGTGGACACGGAAAATTTCGTATCGCCCGCAAGCACCCCCGCAGCGCCAGGTTGGTGGCGGAGGCGACCGGATTGCCCGCCAACGTGCCGAACGGCTTCAGCACCGCATCACCCTTCGTACCACGGTCGATATGCCGCATGATATCCGCCAAGCGCCTCGCACGACGCACTGTCCGCAACGTCGAGTTTAGAGCGCGATCGTTTGAGGTTGACTTCAACCTCAAACGTGAATTGCTCTCTCAAACAAATGCGTTAGAGGATGATCGCTTCAACTTGAAGCGATCATCCTCTAACGCACACGGCGCCGGGAATGTCGCAGTCCTGGACATCGCCCGCGACGATTTTCGCGCCGGCCGTGCCAAGGGTTTTCGCGTATTCCAGGCCCAGTCCGCGGGCGGCACCCGTGACGAGAATAACTTTTCCGGCGACGCTCATGGTCCACTCTCTGACTGACATTGCGACGATGCGGCCGGTTGCCGGGGCGCACAATCCCGGGCAAAAGCGGCGTCACAGTCAGGGAGCAGACGAACAATGGCACCGAACACGAAACGGTTGTTCTACGTCAACGCGGTCTCCGCGCCGGTGTATCTGGAGATCATGGCGGGCAGACCCGACATCCAGGTGGACAAACTGGTCAACGACAGCCCGGACCACGAGGCCGCGCCGGTTCTGGCCAAGGCGCACGCGTTCCAGATCGGGTCGTCCCGCCAGGAACTGGCGATGAAGTATCAGGGTTATACCCCGTTGCTGGAACGCTGTCCGAACCTGGTCGTGCTGTCCACCAACGGCGCGGGTTTCGACACCGTCAACCTGGACGACGCGACGAAAGCGGGCGTGGCCGTGGTGAACCAGGCTGGCGGCAACAAAGAAGGCGTCGCCGAGCACGTGATGGCGTTCATGCTGAACCTGTCCAAGCGGATCATGCTGACGGACCACCAGATGCGCACCGGGGCGGCGTATAACCGCGTGGCGTTCATGGGCGACGACGTACAGGGGCGCACCATCGGGATCGTCGGGTTGGGCCATGTCGGCTCCCGCGTCGCCGAATTGTGCCGCGGATTGTTCCAGATGCGCGTGCTGGCCTACGACCCGTATCAGACTGCGGAACAGATCGCGGACAAGGGCGCCGAGAAAATGGCGACGTTGGACCAGATGCTGGCGCAAGCCGATTATGTCTCGATCAACTGCCCGCACACGCGGGAAACCCGCGGCATGATGGGCGCGGCACAATTCGCCGCGATGCAGCCGCATGCTTATTTCATCACGACGGCGCGCGGTGGGATCCACGACGAGGCGGCACTGGCGAACGCGCTGACAAAGAAACAAATCGCGGGCGCCGGACTGGATGTGTGGGAAGACGAGCCGCCGCCCTCCGATCATCCGTTGATGGCGTTCGACAACGTGCTGGTCAGCCCGCACACTGCGGGAATCACGCGCCAGTCGCGGCACAACATCGCGAAAATCGCGGCTGAACAAATGTGCGAAATTCTGGACGGGAAGCGGCCACCACGCCTGCTAAATCCCGAAGTTTGGCCCGCCTATCAAGCTCGCTTCCAAAAAATACTGGGCTTTTGCCCCGACGATTGAGGCGCGCGAACCACCCGGTACAAAACGATTTCCCCCGGCGCCGTCAAACGTGCGCCGGGTTCAGGCCATCTCGACGACGACGTATTGTTCGTCGATCGTCACGGGCAGCGTTTCGGCGACGTAAGGGCCCTCGACGATTGTTTGGCCGGACGCGACCTCGACGGGGTAGTCGCGGACGCTGATCTTCGACGGGTCGCAGAAACTTTTACCGGTGCGGACGTCGAATTCCCAGCCATGCCAGGGGCAGCGGAGAATTTCGCCCGGCCGCGAGTATTCGTAATGCCCGGGCTCGTTCGATTCGATCAGGCCGGTCAGGATGCCCTCGCACATCGGACCGCCTTGGTGCGGGCAGCGGTTGAACAGCCCGAAATATTCGCCATCCAGGTTAAAAACCGCGATGGAACGGCCCCGAACTGTCACCAGCTTGCGGCTACCCGGCGGAATCTCGCTGACTGTCGCGACGACGTGTTTACTCATGGATCGCGTTTCCCGTATGGCCCAGAGGGAAATTAGCCAGACGCCGGTCCGGCGGCAACCATGGGGAGACAGCAAGGCATGCGATGGATCCCGGTCGCCGCCGCGTTGGGCCTGCTGCACGTGGCGGCAGCGCGCGCGGAAACCATCGTACTGGGCGTAATTCTGCCGCTGACCGGCCCGGTCGCGGCGGCGGGCGAACGCCAGGCACGCGGGCTTCGTTTCGCGGTCGAGCAGGTCAACGCCGATGGCGGATTGCGCGGACACCGGTTGGAACTCGCCATGGGCGACAGTCAGGGGCGCCCGGATGTGGCAATCGCCGCGCTGGACGCGTTACGCGCCCGCCACCGGATGCCGATCGTGCTGAGCGCATGGTCGGGACCGGTGCTGGCGATGGCGCCGCTGGCGACGAAATACAATATTTTGCTGCTGAACGCGGGCGCGCGTGCCGGCCAGTTGGACGTTGCCTCGCCGTATCTGTTCAATCTGCTGCCCCCGGTCAGGGCGGACATCGCCGTGTTGACCCGCCATCTCGCCCGCAATGGCGTGCGCCGGGTCGCCGTCCTGTTCGAAAACACTGCCGCCGGCATTTCCGGACGGGACGATTTCGACGACGCGTTCGACGGCATGACCATCGCCCGCGAAACGGTGTTTTTCGGCGACACGGCGTTTCGCGCCGCGCTGACACGCCTCGCCGCCGCGAAACCGCAGGCGATTGTCGTGTCCGCAACGTCCGGCCTGGTGGAGCTGGCCCGCGCCTACCGTTCGTTGGGATTGGACATCCCGGTCGTGGGAACCGGCTTTTTCCAGGCGCAGGAGCTGGTATCCAGCCCGGACGCCGAGGGATTTGCCCATACCCGGCTTCGCGTGGAGGTCCCGCCGGAGATCGCCGCCGCGTTCGAAACACACTTCGGCGCGGAGATGGATACCGGCGCGCGCCTGGCATGGCTGGCCGTGCGGGTCGCGGCGATCGCGCTCGACCGGGTTCTGGCGGCGCAAGGCCCGCCCACCGGCGAAACCCTTCGCGCCGCCATACTCCAAATCCGCTTGTTTCCTGGGCCGATCGTCTTCGAAACCCAGACCGCCGACATTCCGATCGACATGGCCGTCATCCGCGGCGGCCGCGATGTCCCGTTGCCTGGGCCCGTCAGCGATCGTCCACCACCGGGTTCGCCAGCACCGAAGGGCGCGCGTTGAACGTCTCATGCCACGCCGCCAGCTTCGGATGCCCGATACGCCAGGACATGTCCGCAAACCGGAAATCGAGATAGGCCAGGGCCACGCCAATGGCCAAATGCCCGACGGTGAAATCGCTGGCGCCCAGTGCGCCGGCCTCTGTTTCCAATGAATCCAGACAGGCCACGACTTTTGCGCGCCAAAGGTCTTTATGCGCGGCGCTTTGCCGCTCCTGTGGGCGAAACCCCTCTGACAACAGCGCGAGCGACGCGTCCAGCATGCCCTGGCCCAGAGCGTGGCGGCGCAAGGCGGTCAGACGCAAGGGCCATTCCGCCGGGAAAAGTTTCGGGCCGCCGTGCAACGTGTCGAGATATTCGATCACGACCGGCGAGTCGTAAATAACGGTGCCATCGCCGATTTCCAAAGTCGGGATTTTTCCCAGCGGATTGATTTTCATGAGTTCCGCATGCGGCGTGGTCCCGCCAACAACCGTGCGCACCGTCCGGATCCGGTCGGCCAATCCCATTTCGTGCACCGCGATCATCGTTTCCGCACGTACGGCGAACGCGGCGACCAGTGCAAAACCATCTGTGCGGGCATCGGGCGAACCTTCACGAAAACCGCCGCGTGGATTACCCTGGCGGCAGGGATAAAACAGGAGCGTTCACCATGAACTGGATCGAAGTCAACGGGGTCGGCTTGCGTTACGACCTGAGCGGCAGCGGCCCCACGACGTTGGTGCTGGTGCATGAAATGGGCGGCACGCTGGACAGTTGGGACCAGGGGCTGAACGGCCTGAACAATGGCCGCCGGGTGTTGCGCTATGACACGCGCGGGGCGGGCCTGTCGGAGAAAATCGCCGGCGCCGTCACCTGGGACGACATGGCCGCCGACCTGAAGGGTCTGCTGGATGCGCTGAACATCGCGGGGAAAGTCGGTCTGGCCGGGATCGCAGTGGGCGGCGCGATCGCCATGCATTTCGCGGTGCGGTACCCGGACCGCGCGGGCGCGCTGGTGCTGCATGGGCCTGCGACCGGTGCCACGGCGGACCGGCGTCAGGCCTCGCTGGATCGCGCCGCGGCGGTCGAGGCCGGGGGCATGCGCGGGGTGGTGGAAGCCAGCCTCGCCGCGTCGTACCCGCCCGTCGTGCGCCACAACCAGGCTGTGTTCGAAGCGTTCCGCGCCCGCTGGCTTGGCAACGATCCCCAGAGCTTCGCCGCGATCAACCGGATGCTCGCCAACAACGATATTTCTCACGAGTTGTCGCAAGTCGCGTGTCCGGCGCTGCTGACAGCGGGACGGCACGATCCACTGCGCCCGCCTTCGGCGATCGAACCGATGGCGCGGCAAATTCAAGGTGCGTTGTTCCAGGAACTGAACACGGGGCATTTCGCCTCTGTCCAGACGCCGGGAACAATGTCGCAGGCGATCCATTATTTCATGCACGGGCTGGGGCTCTGACCCCGGGAGTCCCGCTGGGGGTTCCCCTGGGGTTTCCCCTGGGGGGGGTAGATGACACAGACCCCGTCCTGACGCATTGTCGGGCGGTCGAAATTATTAAGGAGGAAAACGCAATGGGTATGCTGGATGGCAAGGTTGCCGTCGTCACCGGCGCGGGCGGCGGCATTGGCCGTGCGACCGCGATCGCGCTGGCGGCAAATGGCGCGCAGGTTGTTGTCAACGATGTCGGCGCGAGCGTGACCGGCGAAGGTCATGACGATGGGCCGGCGCATCGCGTCGTCGCCGAAATCGCGCAAGCCCATGGCGCGGGCCGCGCGGTCGCCAATGGCGGGTCCGTCGCAAGCTGGGACGACGCCCAGGCGATGGTGAAGCAGGCGGTCGATACGTTTGGGCGGATCGACATGGTTGTGAACAACGCGGGTATTTTGCGCGACCGCATGTTCCATTACATGTCTCCGGAAGAATTCGACGCAGTGATGAAGGTGCATCTGTACGGCGCATTTTATGTCAGCCGCGCCGCCGTCACGCATTTCCGTAAGCAGGAGAGCGGTTCTTTCGTTCACATTACCTCCACCTCCGGCCTGATCGGCAGCGTGGGGCAGGTGAATTACGGCGCCGCGAAGCTTGGCATCGCGGGCCTGTCGCGCAATATCGCGATGGACATGCAACGCTATCACATCCGGTCCAACTGCATCGGGCCGCACGCGTTCAGCCGCATGATCGAAACGGTTCCCGGCCAGACCGAGGAACAGTTGAAGACGCGCGCGCAACGCACCCGCCCGGATCACATCGCGCAGTTGATCGCGTTCCTGGGGGCCGATGCGGCGGCGAATGTTTCGGGGCAGATTTTCGGTGTCCGTGGCAACGAAATCTACCTGTACAACCAGCCCCGCCCGATCCGGATCATGGCGCGCCCGGACGGCTGGAACCTCGAGAAGCTGGCCGAGCATTGGCTGCCCGCAGTGGAAAAGGCGTTCACGCCACTGGAACGGACCCGCGACGTGTTTGCCTGGGATCCGATCTGAGGCTTCGATCGAGGCGGGGTTTTGCCCCGCCTCGTCACCCCCGCCGCTGAGGAACTGACTGTGCCAAAAGGGTATATCGTCGCCGATGTGCATATCTCCAATCCCGGTCCGGCGTTCGACGATTATCGCGTCAAGGCCGCTGCCACGGTGGACGCATTTGGCGGCAGGTTTCTGGTGGGGGACGGCGAAATAACGCAACTCGAAGGCGATGAACCGGCAGGCCGGATCGTCATCGTGGAATTCGAAAGTCCTGAGCGGGCGATGGAGTGGTATCGTTCGCCGGCTTATCAGGCGATATTACCGGCGCGGCTGAAAAACGCGCGCGCGCAACTCGTGTGCGCTGCCGGCGTGGCGTAAGCGGCGGCGATTGCATTCGAAAAGGATTGGGTACGACATGGCAACGACATTGCGCGGCGCGGACATCGTCGTCAAGACGCTGGAGCGGGCGGGCCACACGACGATATTCACGCTGTCCGGCAATCACATCATGTCGCTGTTCGACGCGGCGATCGACAGCAAGCTGGAATTGTCGCATGTGCGCCATGAAGCCGCGACCGTGCATATGGCGGACGCCTTCGGGCGCCTGACCGGCAAGCCCGGCATTGCCTGGGTCACCGGCGGTCCTGGCCACGCCAACGCCGTCGGCGCGCTGTTCACCGCCTTGGGCCAGGAATCGCCGATGGTGCTGATGTCCGGACATACGGAAATCGACCAATTGGGCCGCGGCGGATTTCAGGAACTGAAGCAGGTCGAAATGGCCGCACCGGTGACGAAAGCATCCTGGATGGCGACCAACACCGCAACGGTCGGCATGGATGTCGCCAAGGCAATCCGCCTCGCGACCTCGGGCCGTCCGGGACCGGTGCATCTAAGCCTGCCGTCCGACGTTTTGGACGCGAGCGTGCCCGAAGACTCGGTTGTCTGGCCGTCCGCCGCCGATTTTTCCGCGACGCCTGTCGCGCTGCACGACGCCGCCGCACGCGCCATCCTGTCAATGATCGCAAACGCCCGAAATCCGTTGATCCTGGCCAGCCCGCGCTTCGCCAATCGCACCGGACACGCGATCCGCGACCGGCTGGAAGCGACTCTGGGCGTGCCCACGGTCATCATGGATTCGGTGCGCGGCTTTAACGATGCCTCCGCCGGCGCCTTCGCCGAGG
>JAYWAX010000071.1:0-2519 GCA_043782125.1 Acetobacteraceae bacterium
GGGAACGGCCGGGACTACAACCGAACCGACGACTGTGGGAACCCCTCACGCCGCCCGATCGGTTTCCGGCAGAATCCGCGTGACCAGCGGCAGAACCTCGCCCATCCAGGCCGCGTGGAGCGTGTGGTCGTCGAGCGGACGGCCGGATTCCGGATGCAGCAGAATTGTCAGGTTGTTCTGGTTCATGGTCAGGAAAGGCGCCAGAACAGGAAACTGGTCCGATTCGAAGGCGATCTGATACATCGCCTGGGGGTGCGGCCCGACGGGGATATCGTGCCAGCGGCCCATCGTGACTTTGAAGGTTTGTTCGATGGCGGCGCGAAGCTTGGCCGCGCGGGGGCGGCTGATGGCATCGTAATAGATATGGGCGTGCCAGGCTTTGATGCGGGCTGGATCGATCATGACGCCTCCAGAAGTCGTTTCACGTCGCGTTTGACGACCTTACCGTAGCCGGATTTCGGCAGTTCGGGCCAGACGACATAGGACGCGGGATGTTTGTAGCGGGCGAGTTTGCCCTCGATATGCGCGGCGACGCTGGCCTCGTCGAAGCGGGCGTTGGGCGCGAGGACCACAACGGCGACGCCGGTTTCGCCCCATTTCTCGTGCGGCAGGCCAAGGACGCAAACTTCGGCGATGGCGGGATGGGTGAGGAGGAGTTCTTCCACTTCGCGGGGGTAAACGTTGGAGCCGCCGGAGATGTACATGTCGGAGGCGCGTCCCGTGATGTAGAAGAAACCACGCGCGTCCATGTGGCCGAGATCGCCGGTGTGGAACCAACCGTATGTCGTGGCTTTTACGGTGGCCTCGGGATTGTCGTGATATCCGGCGAAAACGCCGGGTCCGCGGACGCAGATTTCGCCGGTCGTTCCGGGCGGAACATGGCCGCCGTTGTCGTCGATGACAGCGACATCCATGCCGGTTCTGGGAAAGCCGCAGCTTCCAACGGGCATTTCGTCGTCGTTCAGGCTATGGCACGACGGTGGGAGGACGGTGATGTTGCCGGTGACCTCGCCCATGCCGAAATATTGCACCAGCACGGGACCGAGTTTTTCCAGCGCGTGTTTCTGATCGGCGCGATACATCGGCGCGCCGGCATAGATGACGTGCCGGAGGCTGGAATGGTCGTAATGGTCGACCGACTCGTGCCGGGTCAGCATCGTCAGGATCGTTGGCACCGTGAACATGTTGCCGACGCGGTGTTTTTCCACCAGCCGCCAGGCCTCCGCGATGTCCAGGCGTTCACTGGGCATCAGGATTGTGACGGCGCCGCGAGCGATCTGCGGCAGCGCGTGAATGCCGGCGCCGTGCGACAAGGGCGCGACGACGAGGGAGGCGTCGTGTTCCGTGGTACCGGGCATCAGGTCGCAGAGATGGTTGCAGACGACATATTCCATTTGCCCGTGCGTCAGAATGCCGGCTTTTGGACGGCCGGTGGTGCCCGAGGTGTAGAAGAACCACGCGGGGTGGTCTCGGTCGACGTCCGCGAGGCTTTCGGCGCGGTCCGGGCCGGTGGCCATGCTTTCCCAATCGCCGGGAATGGAGATTTCCAGGCGGCAGGCGGGGTTTTCGGCTTTCGCCGCCGCTGCGTGCTCCGGAAAAGCGTCGTCGAAGATGTGAACCGAGGCGCCGGAGGAGGTCGCGAGATATGCAACTTCCGGCGGCGTCAGGCGGAAATTCGTCGGCACCCAGATCGCGCCGAGACTCCATGTCGCGAACATGGATTCCAGCACGGCGTTGGAATTGCGGGCGTGGAGCAGCACACGGTCGCCGTGCTTCACGCCGCGTTGTTTCAGCGCGCCCGCGGCGTTTTGGGCGCGGGCGTTCAGCTCCGCCCATGTCCAGGTTTTGTCGCGCCAGACCAAAGCGGGGCGGTTGGCAAACCGCCGCGCGGACTGGACCAGGAGGTGGGCGAGGTTGGAGGTGGGGATTATCGTAATGGCTCCAGGATCGAGACATAATTGGCGACGGCGGCGCCGCCCATGTTGAAGACGCCGCCAAGGCCGGCTTTCGGGAGTTGCATGCCCTCCGGGGCCTGGCCGCAGAGTTGCATCGCGGCGATGGCGTGCATGGAGACGCCGGTGGCGCCAATGGGATGACCTTTGGCTTTCAGGCCGCCGGAGACGTTGATGGGCAGCCGGCCGTCTTTTTGGGTCCAGCCTTCGAGGACGGCGCGGGCGCCCTGGCCCGACGCGGTGAGGCCCATGGCTTCGTATTCGATCAGTTCGGCGATCGTGAAGCAGTCGTGCGATTCGACGAAGGACAGGTCGCTGAGCTTGATATCCGCGGCTTGCAGGGCCTGGTGCCAGGCGATCGCGGCGCCCTCGAACAACGTGATGTCGCGTTTGCTGATGGGGAGGAAATCGTTGACCTGGACGGCGGCTTTGAAGCGCACGGCTTTGCCCATGGCGCGCGCGGTTTCCTCATCGGCGAGGATTAAAGCGGCGGCGCCATCGGAGACCAGGGAGCAGTCGGTTCGTTTCAAGGGGGGGGCGACGTAGGGGTTCTTTTCCGACACGTTG
>JAYWAX010000072.1:0-6994 GCA_043782125.1 Acetobacteraceae bacterium
CGAACGCAGTAACGCCACGGTATAGGGGTGTCGCGGGTCGTGATAAATCTCTGCCGCCGGTCCGCTTTCGACGATACGGCCCGCATACATCACATTTACGCGATCGGCGTAGCGTGCCACCACGCCGAGGTTATGCGTGATGACGATCAGCGCGATGCCGCGATCGCGCGACAAGCCCTTCATCAATTCCAGAATTTGCGCCTGGATGGTGACGTCCAGCGCCGTTGTGGGTTCGTCCGCGATGATCAGTTTCGGGTCGCACGCCAAGGCAATCGCGATCATCACGCGCTGGCGCATGCCGCCGGAAAGCTGGTGCGGGTATTGCTTCAACCGGCGCGCCGGCTCGGCGATGCCCACCTGCATCAGAAGCTCGACGGCGCGGCGCGTCGCGGCAGCGTGATCGAGGCCACGATGCTGTTCCAACGTTTCGGTGATCTGGCGGCCAATGGTCAGGACCGGATTCAAGGAGGTCATCGGCTCCTGAAACACCATGCCGATCTCGCCGCCGCGCACCTGGCGCATTTCGGGCTCGGTCAGTTTAAGCAGGTCGCGGCCGCCGAACATGACGGAGCCGGCGGTCACGCGGCCAGGCGGATCGGGGATCAGGCGCATCACCGACAACGCGGTCACGGATTTGCCAGAGCCGCTTTCGCCGACCACGGCCACGGTTTCCCCGGCCGCGACGTTATAGCTCACGCCATCGACCGCCCGGACGATCCCCGCACCGGTCCGAAACTCCGTGTGCAAGCCGTCTATTTCCAGAAGTGCTGGCAAAATTGGCCCTTGAATCCTCGACCTGCCGGTCCGTTTCTTGTCGCGCGGTGGTAGTGGAACGACCGTCCCACTGTCAACGGCGGGCGGGGGCAGACCCAGGGCCATCGCTTGAATGTGGCCGCGCGCCGTTCGCCGTCATGGTACGGCTCGACCGGGCCTTCGGAACCGGCGCCGGCGGTCCCGATCGCGAAGAAAGCGCCGTGTGGGACCATCCGCTGCCTTCGTTCCCGAGGTGTTGCCGCTCCGTATCGCCCGCTCGAGCCGTGCCATGACGGGAAGAGGCACAGCGGTGTCGTTCAAGCGATTGTCCCGGGGGCAGACCTGGGGCAATCGGCGGGCTGGCGTCGGCAATTTTTCGATCCTATCGGCGATCGCGAACTCCGCGTGCAAACGGCATCGGCACAACGCCGCCTGCGTGACATCGTCGCTCGCCGCGCGCTCATTGCCCGGCAAGGCACGGCGCCAAGGCGAGCCTCGATCGAAAACAGGCGCCCGCTAAAGCAAGACCACCATCGCGATCAACAGCAGCACGGTGGCCACGACAACCCCAATCGAGGCTTTGTTCACCCCACCCCAGAACTGGAGCTTTTCGGCGTAGAACGCTTCCTGGGTCTCGGGACCGCGGAAAACGGTGTTGTGTTGGGCCATGCGAACGCCTCGGGGAAGGGGGACGGAACGGATTGTTTCTTATTGCAAGGCGGGCAGGTTGGGCAAGGGCCGGGAAGCCAAAGGGTTCGTCGAATCCGCACCCAGAGCGAACGCTGCCAGCGCGGCCGGATACAGACGGTGCTCCTGCGCCAGGACACGATCGGCCAGGCTGTCCTCTGTATCGCCGGCCAGAACCGGCACCGCCGCCTGCGCCAGGATCGGGCCTTCGTCCATTTGCTCCGTCACCAAATGCACCGTGCAGCCATGCCGTTTCGCCCCCGCTTCTATCGCCCGCGCGTGGGTGTGCAGGCCCCGGAACGCGGGTAGCAGGCTGGGGTGAATGTTCAGCATGCGTCCAGACCACGCGCCAACCAGAAACGGAGTCAGCAGGCGCATGTACCCGGCCAGACAGACGATCTCCACCTCCGCCGCTTTCAGGGCGGCGTCGATCGCGGCCTCGTGCGCGGCGCGGTCGCGGCCGAAGGCGCGGTGATCGATCGCCCGCGCCTCAATCCCTTCCGCCCGCGCCCGCTCCAACCCGTGGGCGTCCGGATTATTCGACAGAACCAGAACAATTTCGGCCGGGAAGGAGGGATCGCGCGCGGCCTCGATCAACGCGACCATGTTAGACCCGCGGCCGCTGATGAGGATGGCGGCGCGGCGCCTCATGCCATCCAGTCCGCAGGCGGCGCGAAAGCGATTCGAGCCTCGCCTTCGCCCGCTTCGATCGCGCCGATGAGGTGGACCGTTTCGCCCTCCCGGTTCAGGAGCTCGGTCGCGGCATCCGCGTCGGAAACCGCCAGGACCATGCCCAGACCGCAGTTAAAGACGCGGGCCATTTCATCGTTGGAGACCCCGCCGGCGCGGGCGAGCCAGCGAAACACCGGCGGCACGGGCCAGGATGGGGTGAGCGCGGCGACCGTTCCCGCCGGCAGCACACGCGGAATATTGCCGGGCAGGCCGCCGCCGGTGATATGCGCGGCGGCCTTCAGCAGGCCCGCGCGATGCAGCGCCAGCAGCGAGCGCACGTAGATCCGGGTTGGCATCATCAATGCCTCGCCCAAAGTCTGTCCCTCGGCGAAGGGGCAAGGCGCGTCCCAGGCGAGACCGCTGGCCGCCACAATCCGCCGGACAAGGGAAAACCCGTTGGAATGCACGCCGGAACTGGCGAGCCCCAACAACACGTCGCCCGGCGCCACGGCCAGAGGCAGCAAGGTGCCGCGTTCCGCCGCGCCAACGGAAAACCCGGCGAGGTCGTAGTCCCCCTCGCCGTACATTCCTGGCATTTCCGCCGTCTCGCCGCCCGCCAGCGCGCAGCCGGCCCGGAGGCAGCCTTCGGCGATGCCCGCGATAATGGCGGCAGCCTGCGTCACGTCCAGACGCCCGGTGGCGAAATAATCCAGGAAAAACAGCGGCTCGGCGCCCTGTACGACCAGATCGTTGACGCACATGGCCACGAGGTCGATGCCGACGGTGCCGTGCAGGCCGGTTTCGATCGCCACCCGCAGTTTGGTGCCGACGCCATCGGTGGCGGACACGAGAATCGGATCGAGGAACCCAGCAGCTTTCGGATCGAACAGCGCGCCGAATCCGCCCAGTCCGCCAAGGACTCCGGGGCGGCGGGTGGCGCGAGCCATCGGTTTGATTGCGTCGACCAGCGCGTCGCCCGCGTCGATATCGACGCCCGCAGCGCGATAGGTGAGATGTTCTTTGGCACCCGGTTCACCAGCAAGCGCGGCGGCACCTCCGGGGGGAACGGCCATGTTCCGATCCTCGCTGGCCATGGTGGCGCTCCTTACATAAAACGGTTAAACACAGCCGGACACAAACATGCCTGACCCGCGGGGGGCAATGCCCCCGGTGGGTCGATGCCGGACTGTCCCAGGCCACCGCCTGGGCCATGCGAACAGGGACCACCCGGCGCGGGCCATAAGGGGGATGCCGCCATTACCGCCAATGCCTGACGGATCGCAACTCGGACGCAACGCCTCTTCGGGGCTTTTCACGGCGCCGAACCTGATCACCTTCGGCCGGCTATGCGCTGTGCCGCTGGCGTTCTGGTTGGTGCTGGAACGCCGCCTCGACCTCGCGTTTTTTCTGTTCGTGCTGGCGGGGTTGTCGGACGCGGTGGACGGGTGGCTGGCGCGAAGGTACGGCGGCAATGCGATTGGCGCGTTGATGGACCCGGTCGCGGACAAGGCCCTGCTGGTAACGATGTACGTGACCCTGGCCGTGGTGCGAGAACTTCCGGATTGGCTGGCGATCCTGGTCGTGTTCCGCGACCTGCTGATCGTCGGCGGAGTCATCGTGCTTGGCCTTCTGGGCCAACCCGTGTCGATCCGGCCGCTGTATGTCTCGAAAATCAACACCGCGCTGCAAATCGTGCTGATCGCAGCGACCCTGTTTCTGGCGGGGTTCGCCGTCATGGCGCCGTTACTTATTACCATCCTGATCTGGACCGTCGCGGCATCGACCCTCGTATCCGGCGCGGCCTATGTCTGGGTCGCGGCGCATGGACGTTAAACCGGGCGCGCCGGCGGACGGCAAACCAGCCCCGATCGGAAGCGGCGAGGGCATCTCCCATGCGACCCGGGCGCAGCGGGCCGCACTGATCGCCGGCGTCCTGGTCGCGGGCGGGCTGGCACTGGAACTGTTCGGCTCGGTCCTGACACCCTTCGTGGCCGCCGCCGTGCTCGCTTATGCGATGGACCCGCCGACGTCGCGGCTGACCCGTCTGGGACTGTCGCGCGCCGCCGCCGCCGCTTTGACGATGCTGGCGCTGCTCGCCTGCCTTCTGTTCTTTGCTTTGCTGCTGTACCCACTGCTGCTGATGCAGATCAAACTCCTTGCCACCCGCATCCCGCACTACGCCCTCCTCCTCCAGGCCTGGGCCAGCGAGCAACTGGCGCACCTGCAAGACAATTTCGGCAACGATGTCGTCAACGACAAGCTGCGCGACCTGGTCAGCGGCCAGGCGGCGACAATGCTGAGTTTCCTGCTGTCCACGGTCACCGGAGTCGTCAGCAGCGGTTTCGCGATTTTCAACCTCCTGACGCTGGCGATCGTCACCCCGGTCGCTGGATTCTATTTCCTGCGCGACTGGCCCAGACTGATCCGCATGGTCGGATCCTGGGTGCCACGCCGCTACGCCGCGATCATCGGCGCGCAGGCGCGGGAGGTGGACCGAATCCTCTCCGCCTGGGTACGCGGCCAGGCGTTGTGCTGCCTGATCCTGGCCTTCTTCTACGCGTCCGGCCTCACCGCGGCGGGCCTCGATCTGGGCTTGATCGTCGGGCTCAGCGCCGGGCTGCTGTCTTTCATCCCCTATGTCGGCTCTGTCATCGGCGGCGTCACGGCGATCGGCCTCGCGCTGGCGCAGTTTCCGGACTGGCGCCATGTGGGCGTCGTGGCCGGGGTACTGGCCGCCGGGCAGATCCTGGAAGGCTACGTGATTTATCCCCGCTTTCTTGGCGACCGGGTGGAATTGCCTGCGGTCTGGGTCATCTTCGCCTTGCTGGCCGGCGGCGCGGCGTTCGGCTTTGTTGGTGTGATGCTGGCGGTGCCGGTCGCGGCCACCATCGGCGTGCTGGCGCGATTCTGGCTTCGCCGTTACCTGGACAGCCCTCTGTATCTCGATGCCTCCGACGAAACCTGACATGTCCGCGCGCCAGCTTCCTCTGATGATCCCCAGCGATCCAGAATACGCCGCTGCCGGGTTCCTGCCGGCTGCGTCGAACGAGGCCGCCCGCGCGTGGCTGGACCGGACCGAGGCCTGGCCGGATCGCCGCCTCGCGCTGTGGGGCGACGCGGATCGCGGCAAAACCCACCTACTGCGCATCTGGGCCGGCCGTATGGGGGCGGAGGTCATGAATGGCCGAACCCTGACCGGCCTGCCCGGCAACGCCTCCTTCGCGGGTGTGGCCCTGGATGACGCGGACGTGGCGGACGAACATGCCTTGCTGCATCTGCTGAACACCGCTCGCGATCGTGACCGGCCGGTGCTGCTCGCCGCGCGGGTGGCCCCGGCGCGGTGGCCCGTGACATTGCCAGACCTGGCCAGCCGGTTACGCGCCTTCGTGGCCGTGGAGGTCGGGGCGCCCAGAGACGATTTGCTGCGCGGGTTGCTGCTGCGTTGGCTGACCGAGCACCGGTTGGTGGCGGACGAGGCGTTGCACGACCGCTTACTGACCCATTTGCCGCGCAGTCCCGACGTCCTGCGCGCCGCCGTCGCGCGGCTGGACCGCGACGCGCTGGTGTCGCGGCGGCGCAAGGTCACACCCGCGATGCTCAACGCCGCCCTGGCGGACGCCGCGCCCGACGAAACAGAGCCAAACGACGTTTCGACGTGTTCTCCGGAAGACCCAATCTCCTCGGTCCGTTCGGGGTAGTTCACCCCGGCCGGTGTTCGCGGTAGGCTGCGGCCTCGGTGTTTGCCGCCACCCCCATAACGCCGATTTCCGCGCGGAAACCGATGGCTGGAGACACGACATGACGCCGAACGAGGATCGCGCGGCCCAGATTCCGGTGGAGGAAGCGGGTTTGTCGAGCGAGGAAGTCGCGGCGTTCGGCCCCGAACGGTTCATCAACCGCGAACTGTCCTGGCTGGATTTCAACCACCGGGTGCTGGAAGAAGCCGAAAACCTTCGCCATCCGCTGTTGGAACGCGTGCGATTCCTGTCGATCAGCGCGTCCAACCTCGACGAGTTCTATTCGGTGCGGGTCGCCGGTCTGATCGGCCAGGCGAAGGCGGGCGTCATCCGTCCCTCGCCCGACGGACGCACGCCCGCGCAGCAACTCGCCGAGATCGCGATCCGGGGCGGCGCGCTGGTCGCGGATCAGCAGCGCATTTGGACGGACTTGCTCGCGTCAATGGCCAAGGCGGGGATCGTGCTGTGCCAGAATGCGTCGCTGTCGGACGACGACCGTGTCTGGCTGGAGGCCTGGTTCATGGAACGGGTGTTTCCGGTGCTGACCCCGCTGGCGATCGACCCCGCGCATCCCTTCCCCTTCATTCCGAACATGGGCCTGGTGATCGCCTTGCTGTTGGAGCGGACGGAGGACCGCCAGGGGATGCGCGCCATGCTGCCGCTGCCCGCGCAGGTCGAACGGTTCATCCGCCTCCCGGCGCGGGACGAGGCGGGCCCGATCCGCTTCATCCTGCTGGAAAATCTGGTAAAATTGTTCCTCGATCGTGTGTTCCCCGGATTCTCCCTGAACAGCGGCGGCCTGTTCCGTCTGATCCGCGACACGGACGTCGAATTCGAGGAAGAGGCCGAAGACCTGGTCCGGTCCTATGAAACCGCCTTAAAGCGCCGCCGCCGCGGGGTGGTGATCCACCTTCATGTCGATCCGGGGATGCCAGAGGAATTGCGCGCCCTGGTGGCGGACGAGTTGGACGCCGAACCGGACGAAATTTACGTGCAGGCGGGCCTGCTGGCGGTGTCCGACGTGAAGCAGATGATCGTCGACGACCGGCCCGACCTGTTGTTCCCGCCCTATACCCCGCGGTTCCCCGAGCGCATCCGCGATTTCGGCGGCGATTGTTTCGCCGCGATCCGGGCGAAAGACATCA
>JAYWAX010000073.1:0-2505 GCA_043782125.1 Acetobacteraceae bacterium
GAAGGTGGGCGTGCCGGTGGCCGATCTGTTCGCCGGTCTGTACGGCACGATCGGCATTCTTGCGGCGATCCGTCACCGCGATCTGACCGGGCAGGGGCAGCAGATCGACATCGGCATGCTGGACACGCATGTCGCATGGCTCGCCAACCAGGGCATGAATTACCTCGCCACCGGGGAAAACCCCGAGCGACTGGGCAATCAGCATCCGAATATCGTGCCTTATCAGGTATTCCCGACCGCCGACGGCCATATGGTGCTGTCGGTCGGTAACGATCCGACCTTCAAACGGTTCTGCGAGGGCTTCGCGCTGACCCATTTGCTGGAAGACAAGCGCTTCGCGACCAACGCCGCCCGCGTCGAAAATCGCCAGTTGGTAACGGACACTCTGACGCCGGTGATGACCGGTCACCCGACGGAGTGGTGGATTGGCAAGTTGGAAGCGCTCAATATCGGCTGCGGCCCGATCAACAAGCTGTCGCAGGTTTTTGCCGATCCGCATGTCGTCGCGCGTGGGATGGTGATGGAGATGGATCACGCGACCGGCGGTGCGATGAAGATGATCGCCAATCCGGTGAAGCTGTCGGAAACGCCGGCCGATTACCGCCTGCCGCCGCCCGTACTGGGCCAGCATACCGATGAGATTCTGGGCGGGAAACTCGGCCTCGACGCCGCCGCGATCGCGGTTTTGCGGGAAAAAGGGATCGTCTGACGCGCGGGTTCTCCGGCGCCGCGTTTAACCGTCTTTCAGTGCGAGTTCGTCGTACGGCGCGGTGTACGGAAATCCCGGAATGCGGCCAAAACTGGATTCGGCCACACGCGGGCCGACGCCATTGATGAACGCCAACTGCCAGATGGGTGCGTATATCATGCGTTCGTGTACCATTTGCTGCATTTTGTGCAGGATCGCTTCTCGCCTGGCCCGGTCCATCTCCACGGCCTGTTGAGGAAACAGCGCGTCGATATCGGGGTATGAGCCATAGACGAAGGGTCCGCCCTGTACTACGAGGCTTTCCAGCCGGGTCGCGGCGTTGCCGAATGCGCCGGGTCCCGCCTGGATCAGGTTCTTAAACGATTTATCGGTGTAACCTTTGACGAAGGCGGCGCGTTCGATCGGGCGGAGTTGCGTGCGGATACCGGCTTCGCGCAGGTTATTGACCACTGTTTCTCCGATGTTCGAATACGACGAATCGCAATAATATATTCCCGCATCGAAACCATTGGGGTGGCCCGCCGCCGCCAGCAATTGCTTCGCCTTCGCAAGGTCGTAGACCGGCGCGGGCGGTTGCCAGTAAAACTCGTACATGTCCGGAAATACGCTGCTACCCGTGATTTTCGACATACCCAGGGTGAGGGCGTTGTTGATGGACACGCGGTCGATGGCGAGGCTGGCGGCGTGGCGGATGCGGGGATCGAACCAGGGCGATTTCGGATCCCATTGGTCGGCGAAATACACGCAGAACGTGCCTTGCACCACCGCCGCTTTCAGACTCAGGCCAGGCGTGTCGCGTGCCGCCTGCGCGGTTTCGCCGCGCAGAGAGTATGCGATATCGATTTCGCCACGTTTCAGCGAGGTCAGCCGGGTCGTTTCGTCCGGAATGACTTTCAGGACCAGGCGTTTGACCTTGGGCGCGCCGCGCCAATAACCGTCGAAGGCCTCCAACACCAATTCCGTGCCGGGATCGTAGGACACGAATTTATAAGGTCCGGCGCCGACCGGGGCCTTGCGAAAGCCGGCCTCTCCGACACGCGCCAGATATTTGGCGGGCACAATCCATCCGGCCCCGGTGGCGCCGGCGTAAAAGGTCAGGAAATCCGGCCATGGTTGCTTCAGCTTGATGCGCACATGGCGTGCGTCCGGTGTTTCGATGGCTTCGACGCGCTGCTTCAGCAGGCTGTGATCGGACCCGCGATAGCGCAGGAAGGAGAATTTCACATCTTCCGGCGTCACCGGGTCGCCGTTGTGGAAGCGCGCGTTATCGCGCAGGACGAAGTCGTAGGTCAGTCCATCGGCCGCTGCGGTCATCGATTCCGCGAGGCTTGGCGCCTGGATTCGGTCCGGCATGGCTTTCACCATGCCGTCGTGCAACGCGTACAGAATCAAATAGGGCGTGATCAGCCCCGTACTTTCCGCCGGGTCGAACCAGGCGGGTGTCAGCGACACGTGAACGCCGATCGTCATTTCGCCCTTGCGGGCGGCATTGGCCGGCAGGCTTTGGGCGGCGAGACCCATGGCGGTCAGCGCCATCGTGTTCCGCCGCGTCAAACGTCCCGGTTCGCCTTTCCGGCCAGCGGTTGAGGATGAACGCATGGTGTCCTCCCTGTCATTTATTTATTATTGCGGTCAGACTGCGCGCGGGCGGGCCGGGTTGTCGAGAGAAAAGCGCGGGCGCCCGTTTTTTCCAGACGATATCGCGTCTGGGCGCTTGGGGCGCGCGGCGATAACGCCTATGTCCCGATGGATCGCCGCCCGTCTGGAAGGTTTCCCCGATGCCCCACGACCTGTTC